>JADZFP010000451.1 GCA_020849825.1 Saprospiraceae bacterium | reverse complement strand
GTACAAACCATGAGCCCGATGGCATCGTAAAGAGTAATTTGAGCTTTTTCGAACGACTCGCCAATTTGCACGATCACTTGATCGCGCGCGGGGTTGGGGACTATTAAAAGTTCGGTATTGGAACCCGTACGTGCTTCCAGCGCGCTCCGTTCCGAACACGCCTCCTCGTCGTTATATTCGCCATCCGGAAGCATGGAGCGGGCCAACAAGACGCCGAATCCACCGGCATAACGGCACTGCTCTGCCACTGATACTATTGAAGATTCGTCAGCCGGGTCCATTTCGGAGCCGGTTGCCAGAAGGCTCAATTGCATTTCGAGCACGGTTTTAAGATTGGTTTCCCAAATGGTGGAAACGGCCAAGGTTGTTACCGTATTGAGGCTCGTTGCTGCGGCTTGCTGTATCCCGGAGCTGCGATCCTCTATAAGCGTGCTATAAGTCGCATTCTCGCTAATCCAGTCATCCAGTAGCAGATCACGTTGTGCCAAAAGCGAACCCTCAGTCAAGTCGGTCGCCGCGGCAATTTGATCATCCATGGCATATATCTGGGCTTGCATATTCTCAAGTGCAGCATGAGATGCATTGAACTGGGCAAGGGTTGTTTCATCGGCTCTACTGACATCGATTATCTGTTGCCAGGCACTGTGCAACGTACCAAGGGAGCCGCTGCTATTTGTATTGTAAAAAGTAGCTGCCGTGCTGCCGGTTGGACGCAGTTCGGAATTGTGGTAAAGGTTGTCGAATAAGCGAAACTGAGCATCCCAAGTGGAGGCGTCGTAGCCTTTATAAGGAGGATAAGTACCGGCCAGCGCGAATTCGTCACCGCGGCTAAGTTGGGGTATTTCAACGCAGCACTGGTGGCAATTGAGCTCTGCAGGCGGCACTTCAAGCAACTGGTTGTATTGAAACCAGGTCGCATTGTCGGGCTCGTTTCCAATCTGACGGGGCGAGGGCCAGTAGATCGAATTTTGATTGTTATCGTTGATTTCGAAGGCTGACATTTGGACCCTTGCCACATCAAGAGGATCGAACGAGTTAAAACCAGGAAAGTCGAAATAGGCCTGGAGTCCGAAGTGTGTGTGCCATCTGTTCTCCTGTTTTATCTGAGGTGTAATAACTGCATCAGGGGCGAGGTAAAGGCTATTGTTGTGAACATGCATAATAGTTTTGTTCAGACTGGCATGGTCGCAGTTTTCGCCTCTAAAAGCCACTGCACGGTCCAGGTAGCCCAGGTCATTACAGTGGAAGTTACAATAGGACGATTCGAAAATATCGATGCCGACCGATGTCTTGTCTGTTCCGTAAGCGAAAGAGGTTCCGTAAATGGAGTTATTGGCCATGCGGGTATGCTGGCAATTTTTGAGAAAAATGCCCTGGTAACTTTTGGCCGTGACGACGGCGACATCGTCTGAGTCGAGAAAAACATTTTCATCAATAAATCCTCCGATAGTGTTTTCCAACTTAACGCCACAGTTGTTATAGACATTCTGAGTCCCTTTACCCTCGTTATAAAATTCGTTTCCATGAATAGAGCCCTTCTGGAAATCAGTGGGATAAGCGGCCAGAATATTGATGCAACAGCGAGGGCCGCCTTTGCCGGGGGGCGTATAGGCTTCGGCATTATCGTAAAATTTGCAGCCTGAAATGGTCAAGTGGGGAACGGTAGTATTTGATAATTTGACGTATGCGGCAGCTCTTCCGTCAAATTGCTCGAAGGTAGAATTGCGCAAATCAAAACTCAAAGCCATGTTTGAGAAAACAAGCGGCACAAATCTGATCGCCTCGCGCGAGGTCGTCGAGTAAATGTCACTGGCAGTAATGCTTGCTGCTTCCAGAACGATTGGGCTACACACATTGTCAAAGGTCGCTTGTGCAAAATTATTTTGTCCAAGGCCTTTGATCGACAGGGTTTGGGAGCCCGACCCTACGAATCTTATTCCATATCCGGACATTTCGATCGCCACATCACCAATGTCTTCAAACCGACATCTTTGAATATTGACGCTGCTATAAAGTACATAAATCCCCGCTCCCTTGCTGTCGGGAGACGACTTCACAAATCCTTTGAACAAATTGGGGGTAAAAAGATTGGAGTTCCCCGTACTGCCTATTGTAACAGGGTAGATATTCTGAATTTGAATCCCAGCCGATGGGCTGCCAGTACCGCCCAGTAAATTGCCCGTGCCGTCGAAGGTGTTCCCTATCATGCCGTTTTTTAATACAACAATTTTGCTTGGTGAAGGTGGAGAAAGGGCGTCGCCGAGCTGAATGCAGATATTGTTGCCGCGAAAGGTGTTGTTTAGCGCTGATATGGACGAATATGTCGTCAGTGAGGCGCCACCCAACATGAGCACCGCGGTATTAGCCTGTTCAATGATGTTGTTTTCCAGGCGAATACTGCCACCGTATGCGACAGCAATCCCATTCCAAAGTGCGCTGCACCCATGCAAATGCGAGCCTTTTATTGTCAGAGTCTTCCCTGATTCGACGGACATGGCCTTGCTCGGTGCGAAGACCAATTCTGAGCCTGTCGCAAAGGTGTAGGACAAATTGAAAATAATTATTCCATTGACAATCACATGTTGGGGTGTTGTAGCAGCTTGGGCTGCGGGCAGGAGTGTGCCATTGATAATCAATTGTTGGATGGTAAAGGTGCCATTCACACATCGCCAATCGCCGCTGACTGGCGTTGTGAGAAGGCACGAATTGTCCACCCCGCAGCTTGTCTGCCCTGATGCCCCGGAAAATGCATTAAAAAGAAGCATTAAGGTGAGGAAACGCCGAATAAAAATGAGAAGATCGGATTTTTCATTTATGATAATCAGTTGAAGAGTGAACCAATATAAAGCAGAAATACTGTCGTACAAATCTGCCCTCCTCCCCCTTGCATATCCTAAAATCCCTGGTTTTACCTTAAAACCTCACGAAGAACATTCAAAATTTTTCCTTATTTTCGTGTCCTGTATTGCCCACCAGAAAAATCTCGCCAATGGAATCTATCGACCTCGTGACCAAAATCCGCCGACTCCGGAAAGTGCTGGAGTTCTCTCAGGAAAACCTAGGCATGGAGTTACAGATTACCCAATACGCGTACAGCAAAATTGAGAACGGCCGCACCCGTTTGACCTTTGATCATTTAAAGGGCATAGCGAAATGTTTTGGCTGTAGCGTGGGTGAACTAGTCGACCTGCCATTGAATGAACTCATCGGACTCATCGGCACGCGCACACCAAGACCCGGCTCTACCTCAAAGGGCTAGCCCCGGTTCTTTTCCCATCTTGTGTTGTCGCCGTCAACGCAAAACCTGCCGCCCACTTGGCAGACCGCGCTTACGCTCCTGCCAAAAAAACATCCTCGCCGCCCTCGAATCTGTCAATCCGTCAGTTTTCCCTGCATGGCACAACGATTGATCAAACGCCAACGTCGCGTATTGCGACACCAGAAACCTTCCACCAATCAAGGATCAACGAATTACAAATCAATATGGGAAAAATCATCGGCATTGACTTAGGCACCACCAACTCCTGTGTAGCCGTCATGGTCGGCAACGAACCACAAGTGATCGCCAACGACGAAGGCGCCCGCACCACGCCCTCTGTGGTCGGTTTTCTCGACAACGGCGAACGCAAAATCGGCGCGCCGGCCAAACGCCAGGCCATCACCAACCCGACACGTACGGTCTCCTCGATCAAACGTTTCATGGGCATGCGCTTCTCCGAATCCAGCAAGGAAATCGGTCGCGTACCCTACAAAGTCGTTCGCGGCGACAACGACACCACCCGGGTCGATATCGACGCGCGCCTCTACACCCCGCAGGAAATCTCCGCGATGGTGCTCCAGAAAATGAAAAAAGTGGCCGAAGACTACCTCGGCGAACCCGTCACCGAAGCCGTCATTACCGTGCCGGCTTACTTCAACGACTCGCAACGCCAGGCCACCAAAGAAGCCGGCGCCATCGCCGGTCTCGACGTGAAGCGTATCGTCAACGAACCGACGGCCGCCGCACTGGCCTACGGCCTCGACAAGCGCCACAAAGACATGAAAATTGCCGTGTACGACCTCGGCGGCGGTACCTTCGATATCTCCATCCTCGAACTCGGGGGCGGCGTGTTTGAAGTGAAATCCACCAACGGCGACACGCACCTCGGCGGCGACGACTTCGACCAGGTCATCATCGAATGGCTGGCCGACGAATTCAAACGCCAGGAAAACATGGACCTCCGCAAAGACCCCATGGCCCTCCAGCGCCTCAAGGAAGCCGCTGAAAAAGCCAAGATCGAACTGTCGAGCGGTACCGAAACCGAAATCAACCTGCCCTACATCACGGCCGTCGACGGCGTGCCCAAACACCTGGTGATGAAACTTTCCCGCTCGAAATTCGAGCAGATGGTCGATTCGCTCGTGCAACGCACCCTCGAACCCTGCCGCCAGGCCCTCAAAGACGCCGGCATGCAGCCCTCCGAAGTCGACGAGGTGATTCTCGTGGGCGGCTCCACGCGTATCCCGCGCATCCAGGAGGAAGTCGAGCGCTTCTTCGGCAAAAAACCGAATAAAAGCGTCAACCCCGACGAAGTGGTCGCCGTGGGCGCGGCCATCCAGGGCGGTGTGCTCAGCGGCTCCGTCAACGACGTACTCCTGCTCGACGTAACCCCGCTCTCCCTCGGTATCGAAACCATGGGCGGCGTGTACGACGTGGTCATCGAAGCCAATACCACCGTGCCGACCAAAAAGTCGAAAACCTACTCCACGGCCTCCGACAACCAGCCGCAGGTAGAGATTCACGTTTTGCAAGGCGAACGCCCGATGGCGCGCGACAACCGCTCCGTTGGCAAGTTCATCCTCGACGGCATCCCGCCGGCCCCGCGCGGCGTACCGCAGGTCGAAGTCACATTCGACATCGACGCCAACGGTATCCTCTCGGTAACGGCCCTCGACAAAGGCACCGGCAAACAACAAAACATCCGCATCGAAGCCAGCACCGGCCTCTCCAAGGAAGAAATTGCCCGCATGAAAGCCGAGGCGCAGGCCAACGCTGAAACCGATCGCCAGTCCCGCGAACGCGCCGAAAAACTCAACCAGGCCGATTCGCTGATCTTCCAGACGGAAAAACAACTCTCCGAGTACGGCGACAAAGTGCCGGCCAACCACAAGGAGAAAATCGAAAGCGCCCTGGCCGACCTGAAAGAAGCCCACAAATCGCAAGACCTGGGCCGCATCGACAGCGCAACGGAAGCCCTCACGGCTGCCTGGAGCGCTGCCAGCCAGGAAATTTACCAGGCCACCCAGGCTGCCAACGGCGGCAGCGCCGACCCGAACGCGGGCGCCGGCAATGCTTCCACCGGCGGCAGCACGCAGGATGTGGAGTTTGAAGAGGTGAAGAATTGAGGATTCGAGGATTTGACAATTGATTATTGAAATAATAGCCCGTTCGGTATGTGCCGGACGGGCTTTTTTGATGGTAGATATTGGGTTGAGCAAATGCCTGTTGGGCGATGCCGGAAGCGTTTCGGGTATTATCTTTCGGCCATGAAGGCTTTCTCCGTCCGCCCCCTCACCCTGGCAAACTGGTCCGACTTCGAAACCCTCTTCGGCCCCAAAGGCGCCTGTGGTGGCTGTTGGTGTATGTTGTGGCGCCTGCCGCGCAAGGTCTATGAAACCGGCAAAGGAGAAGGCAACCGGTTGGCCATGCAGGCCCTCGCTACATCGAGTCTTCCTCCCGGACTGATCGGATATGTCGATGGTACGCCGGCCGCCTGGTGCTCGGTGGGTCCACGCTCCGGTTTTCCGGGGCTGGCCAATTCCAGAATATTAAAACCGACGGATGATTTACCGGTATGGAGCCTCAGTTGCCTGTTTGTTCAAAAGAACTTCCGGCGGCTGGGCCTGAGCGAAAAAATGATCGCCGCTGCCGCAGATTTTGCGCGACTTCACGGCGCACCCGCCCTGGAAGCTTACCCCATCGAGCCCAGGCAGGGCGCAATGCCCGACGTGTTCGCCTGGACCGGTGTGGCAGCTCCTTTTGTTCGGTTGGGTTTCCGGGAGGTAGTCCGGCGCTCGGAAGGTCGTCCCATTATGCGACTGGAATTCTGACAAGTTACCCACCTTTACACCATGATCCGCATCCTCTTTTTCCTGCTTTGTTTCGCCCTCCCGGCTGCCGCAACCGCACAAACGCTCCGTTTCCTCACCTACAACATCCGCTACGACAACCCCGGCGACGGTGATGATGCCTGGCCCAAACGCCGCGATTACCTCGCCGCACAGATTGGTTTTTACGCCCCCGACGTGTTCGGCATTCAGGAAGGCCTGCACCATCAGGTCGAATTTTTGGCGCAACAACTGCCGCAATACGCCTGGGTGGGCGCCGGCCGCGACGACGGCCGCCAGGCAGGCGAATATTCCGCCCTGTTTTACCGCCGCGACCGCTTTCGGCTGCTCGATTCGGGTACTTTCTGGCTCTCCGAAACGCCCGGCCAACCCTCAAAAGGCTGGGACGCCGCGCTCAACCGCGTTTGTACCTATGCCCTGCTGCGCGACTCCGTCACCGGACAACAACTTTGGGTGTTCAACACCCATTTCGACCACATCGGTCAGGAAGCCCGGCGGCAATCGGCGGCATTGATTATTCAAAAAATCAGGGAGAAAAACCCGGAAAACAAGCCGGTCGTGGTGATGGGCGATTTCAATGCCGAACCCTCGGAAGCGCCCGTAGCGACCATGAAAAATGCCCTGACCGATACGCAGGAAGCCAGCGAAACGCCCGCTTTCGGCCCCTCGGGTACCTTCAACGGATTCAAATTCCACGAACCGGTGACGCGCCGGATCGACTATATTTTCACCGGCGGAACAGGGCTGCGGGTGCTGCGGCACGCTGTACTGAGCGATTCGAAAGACTGCCATTATCCTTCGGATCATTTGCCGGTGATGGCGGATATTGCTTTCTGACCAACGAGACTGTGTAGCATTAGCGAAGAATCGAAATTTTACCGGAAGCCAAGGGTTGCCCTTCAAATATTACCTGATAGAAGTAAAGCCCCGGCGCCGTTTGGCTAGCGGGCCATACCGCCGGCGGGTTGGCGCCTGCGAGCGTACCCTGCCAGATGAGCTGACCGGCAGGGGTGTACACCACGATTGCACCCGCCCGGTTTTGCTGGCAGGAAGCACAGTCGAAAAAGACCTCCTGGCTGGCCGGGTTGGGCCATACCCGCACATCGACAGGGGCCGGCGGGGGCGGGCTGAATAATCTCGACAACTGGCACAGCGTATCCATACATCCCGAGTTGTCAATTTTGACCAACCAGCCCAAGGTCTGCGAGGGCCCTGGCCCGTAGCGGTCGTAGCGCAGGGCCAGCACGACGCTGCCGCTGGGCAACACCGTCATACCCCCCAAACTGGAATTGCCCATACTGCCGTCCGGCGGCAGGAAGCATTTGCACCACAGGCTGTCGCCCTGGTCGGAAAGTTTGTAAAAACAAGGTTGGTGCAAGGTGTCGGCAAACCAAAAGCCGGAGGCGACCCAGTTTCCGTCGGGTGTGGCGACCAGATCGTTGGGTTGGTTGTAATAGCTTTTATGGGCGCTCAGCACCCGCTCCCACAGCAGGTTAAATGCGCTGTCGCGGCGTACTACTTTGACGTGGCCAAGGTGGGTTTCAGACGGATCGGGATCAGGATTGGGCTCATTCGTGGTACTCAGGTATATCCAGCCCCCGTCGGCCGTGCGGTGCAGGCCGCACACAAGACCTTCTTCGTTCAAGGGGCCTAACCAGTCCCATTTGATGCTGCCAGTGGAATCGACGGCAAAAATGCGGCTGCGGCTCCATGCGAACTGGCCGGTTTGATAAATTGGAGATTTAAATCCTCCTACAACGAAGGTATTGTCGTCGATTTTGATAAAGCTGTTCATCATTTCATATTCGTCGGGGGTGCCGTATCCTCGGCTCCATATCTGGTCGCCGGAGGGAGAAATAAGTTTAATAAAGTGAAAAATAGAATAATCTAATTTACTGAACGAACCACCTATGTATATGCTCCCATTTGATCCTTCAATGAGTTGGTGGGCGAAAATCGACTGGCTACCATTGATTCCGTATGTCTTGTTGAATAGTACCTGCCGGTCTACGTCAAGTCTAATCAAGAAAACAAGGTATTGAAACTTACCCCCCACGGCGTAACCCCCATTGCTAAGATCAATAATATTACTCGGTAAAAGATGGCCATCTGGATGTATATAAAAGATAGAATCAAGTATGTGACCGAAAGTATCAACGGTAGCCGTCATTAAGCCGACATAAGGAATAGAAGTTTCAGTAAACGCAAAACCACTTAGGGTCAACTGGCTGTCTTGATAGATCACGTCGACGAAGGTTCCACCATACTCCTCGTCAAAAGCATAAAGATTGCTGAATCCTCCACCGGTTTGGCTTTGAGCAGAAATGACTAATAAGCTGAAAAGGAAAACAAGCGCTCTCATTTTATTTCAATAGCCCCCTCCACCCGACTCGGGTGGATTGCCGAGTCGGGCGGGCATTTTCGAATTAGCGAATGATGGAGATTTTCTGGAAAGACACGGGTTTGCCCTCTATGCTCAGTTGGCAGAAATATAAACCGGGAGATGTTTGACCGACTGACCAAACGGCTGGGGTTTGGCTCGTGGTGAGCGTGCTTTGCCAAATAGGCCGGCCGGAAAGGTTGTAAACGACAATTAAGCCTTTTGTTTTTTCGGAACAGGAAGCACAATCGAAAAAGACCTGTTGACTGGCCGGGTTGGGCCATACAAGAAGTTGGGGGCTTTCGCCGGCGCTTATCAAATCTTCTCCTTCGCGTGCTTCCCCGCAACATTCCGGAAGACTACAAGCCGAAGCAAAAAAATGATACCCATAGTAGCTCAGCAGCCCTTTGGCTGTCTGTGTGCTGAAACCCACGTCGTGCTGTGTCAGGCCGAGCAGTGATTCCCGTGCATTGAGGTCCAATGCATACATGGAATTTGCGGAGAGCAGGGTGACGATTGTTTCGAAGCCGGCATAGTCTTCTTCCTGCGCGGCAGTCAGCGCGAAACGGCCTGGAATCGCCTCGTAAGCCGCCCACGCTTGCGCCGAATCGCCATACTCCAGATAATCCAGCACCAGGAACAGGTCGGCCGTAAACGTTTCAAGATGGCGCAACCACTGCCGGATCGAGTCCCGTTGCTCGCTTTCCGCATCGTTCTCGAGGCTTCTTAGCACTTCGTGCGCGCTGCGGTCCATCTGATAGCGGCGATAAGTGGCCTGACGGGCATAATCGGCAGCAAGGGTCTGGTTGCCGGCCAGCAGCGCATTGTCATAACCGGCAAGCGCCTGCAAAAAAGCGGCTTTTGCCGCGTAATAACGGGCCTTCTCTTCTTGTAAAGCAGTGCCGCTTAAAGGAGGCAGAGGTTCTTCAGGGCCTCCATCGCAGTCTGGATTTTGTAACACGTTTTCGCCTTCAGGGTCAATGCCGAAATAATATTTGGGCTCCTCTCTTTCGCTGCCTGGCACATGCGGATTGGTTTCAAAGTAATAATAATCAGTGCTTTGTCCACCATGATTTGAAAAATCGCTTTCAGAAAATAGAGTGGCGTGGGAAAACTTGTTGCCGGCTGCGCTTTTGGATGAGCCAATTATTTCTCCCTGCAGTGGGCGAATCACATCGCCGCTATTGGGCAAAGTGAAGTCGAAATCGCTGTTGTTGAGGTTATCATTGCAGTGGTACTGTAATCCGCGCATGACGCCGTTTGTCACGCCTGCATTCTCGCCGTTTGCCACGTTGCCGATGGCGAGTGCATCGTAGAAATTGTGAAAAACACGATTGTTTAAATCCCCGGACGCGTAGATACAGGTCCCCACAGTTTTTTCCACGTTGCCGGTCGAACCGGCGAACTGATTACCCTGGTAGACAAATTTGGTGGTCGCGAAGAAGATGGTGCCGAACTGCCGGTCGCTCAACGAAGGATCCGGCAGGTTGCCGAGGTAAAAGCGGTTGGTACTGATCTCTACGGCTGCGCCTTGGGCGATGTAAATGCCCCGGTAGCAATCTTCGAAGTCGGTTCCATATATTTTGACCGGTTTGTTGGACGATAAAAGGGAGTGGATGCCGTAGCTCAGACCCCGGAACCCCGGATCGGGGCCTCCCAACAAATAAGGAGCGACCAGAAAACCGGAATTTGAAGCCTTAATTCCGTAACCATAGCAAGTTTCCGCGTTTCCGGCGTCGCAATCATTGTCGGTTTTTTCGTTACTGAATGAACAACTAAAAATCCGGATACCCCTTACGCCCGCCATATTAATAAATGCTTCGAAAGGCGGAAGAGTGAGCGGGTAATCGTCATTTACGACAAAAGTACCACCGTTTAATATCGCTACATTGTCTTTCTCGGGCACGTTGGTACACAGCGCAAGGGGGTAACCCGCCGACCGGTTTTTGTAGGGACTGAAATCCAGGGCCACCCGGTTATTGCGGAACGTAACGTCGCTGCAATTGATCTGAACGGATGATTGAATGATGTCTGGACCGTAAAGTCGGACAGCAACCTCGGCATTTTCAATCAGACTTCCACTTTTACCAATGAACCTACCCTGGGCATAGACCCCGCCGACCGGGTATTGGGTTTTGGAACAGTTACCCCATACCGATACGCCTTTCCAGGGACTTCCGCACAAACCCGTCAAAGCACCGTAAAGCACCAGGGCAGCATTGGGCTTGACAATAACCGATGCATGGGGCGCAAAATGAACCGAAATGCCGGGGGCAATGGTCAGTTTGACATTTTCTTCAATTACAAGCGATTGGTAAATGATGACCTCGCCACCGGGAAAATCGCTTAGATCCCATTCTTCATCGTTGCTGATCACAACGTCGTTGAATACATTTTCGACAATAACAGCGCTCAAAGGGCCGGCATCCGGACTGGTAACCGACTCATGAAGTACCCAGCGAATACGGGCGCCTTGTCCCGCTGAAAATTGCGTAAAACAAGGCGGGTAAGTGTAATTCATAATATTGCGCTCGTCCGGGTCGTAGGCCATCGGCGGTACGCTGCAATCGGTGCCAGCGAAAGCGTAGTGGCAAGCAGGGAAAGTGGTCGCGTTGAGCAGTGGTTGAGGGTTGCCCGTAGGATGCGCCGGGGTATCTTCGACCTGATCGCCGCAGGCGCAGCCGTTGCTGCCGGAAGCATAGTCGCATGGGCATTCAACCGGGTTTTGAGAAGAAATAAAGGTCTCGAATGTATGATAAAGGCCCAGACAATGACCCATTTCGTGCGAAAGTATATGATATTCGAGCGGCTGAAAACTCTGCCCGCTTTGAAGCGCGATCTGCCCTCCTATGGCCAGAGCGTTGCCGGGTAGCGTTGCAATGCCCTGAGTACCGAAGCCATTATCATCGGGAAAAATAAAAATATTGACCCCGTCGCTATTTCCGTGCATCGCATTGAGGTCTTGAATGGTCACTGCTCCGGGAGGAAGGTTGGGCTGTTCGGACCATAGCCCTGTCAAAGTGTATAAATCGTTGTTGCACAAGTCATTGATGTAGCATCCGTCCCACACGAAGAAAATATTTTGCGGCGCATAATCCTGCCGCATTTGTTCTACTGCTGCCTTTACGACCGCCTCGGATTGGCCGCCCGTGCAATTGCCTGAACGGATGATATGAACATATATGCGAATAAAGAAAGGGCCGGAAATATCTGGATAACAGTCGACCATGGGACCGTCATAACCAGATGGGGGGGGTAAAGAAAGCCATTGGGTAACGCGGTTTCGCACACGTTCGTCTGAGCGGACGAAGTTAGTGGCATGTTAAGAGTCAAAATGACCAGACAGGCGAAAAGCAGGTCGCGTAAACAGGTTTTGATTGAGCGCATAAGAAATGGTTTAGAAGATTATTTAGGTTATAAAAATACGATTTATTACTACATCGCAATATCTCTGCTCTGATTTTTCCCCTTGATCTAACTTAATTTTTCCAGGGTAGAGATCGTAGGAATGGCGCTTAAAAACTCCAGCGCCCGCCGCTCCGACCACGTAAACGCATCGCGCCGGGGCATCTGAAAACCGCAGTGGCCGCCTTCGCTCGTTATTTCCAGGTGGAAAAAAGGATGCTCGCGCGCCGTTTCAACGGGGAAACATTCGGGCGTCAGGATTGGGTCGTTCTGGGCGCTGACCAGCAGGGTGGGACGCCGGATGCCGGCGATGAAATTTTTGGCCGAAGCCTGCCGGTAAAAGTCCTCGGCATCGCGGTAGCCGCAAATCGGCGCTGAAAACCACTCGTCAAAATCGCGCCAGCGGCGCACCTCGGACAAACGAGCCATGTCCAGGCGGCCGGGGAATACGGCGTCTTTCTGCCGGATTTTGTTGCTGAGTTCCTGTAAAAAACGCTTTTTATAAATTTTGTTTTCCCAACGGTCGAGCACGTCGGCGCCGGCCGCCAGGTCGCAGGGCGAAGAAAAAACAGCCGCGCCCCGGATTTCCGCCGGCGCTTCGTCGCCCAGCACGCCCAGGTATTTCATCGTGATGTTGCCGCCCATGCTGAACCCCACGAGCGCCAGCGTGTCGTAGCGGCCGGTCGACAGGGCGTGCTGCACGACAGTGTGAATGTCTTCCGTGTCGCCGTGGTGGTACATGCGGAAATTGCGGTTCATCTCGCCCGAGCAGGAGCGGCAGTTCCAGGCCAGGGCATCCCAGCCGTTTTGGGCAAAAAGTTTGGCCGATCCGCGGATGTACTGGCGGTCCGAGTCGCCTTCGAGGCCGTGGGTCAGTACGATCAGCCGGCGGCTGCCCTGCAGCAGCCAGTCGAGGTCGAGAAAGTCGTGGTCGGGGGTTTCGATGCGTTCGCGGGTGTAATCGACGCCGTCGACGCGGCGGAATTTTCCGGGCACGATGGTTTGCAGGTGGCCGTTGAATTGCCAGAACGGCGCGCCGGGATAGGAAGATTTTTCAAGCAGCGGCAAGGTGTTGGGATATTGAATTTGAAAAAGCAAAAATTTGGCGGCCGGGCGGCTCATCTTTACGCCGCAAATATCCCGGTTTTTCACCATTTCAACGCCGATGAGGCTACTCGCTTTCCTTATTGTCCTGTCGTTTGCCGCCTGTTCATCGCCCGAACAGCGTTTCAACCGCCTGCAACGCGATTTTTTACACACCGTTGCCCGCCAGGGCACTTTTGTCATTGTTGAACAAAATGACAGTCTGGTGCTGCCCCTGCCGCCCCTCGAAGCGGATGCCGAACAAATTCGACAGTCGGTCAGGGCATTGCAGGAACGAAGCCGGGGCGTCGATGCCGGTCGGTTGCCGCCCGAACAACAGGCGCGTTTCGCTGCGTTTTCGGCCATGCTGGACTCGCTCGCTCAGCCCGGCCGGCAGCCCTGGCCTCATCCTGAAAAATACTGTCTGTCGGAACCGCTCGAACGGTTCTCGACCCTCGATCGCGCCGGCCTGATCTGCGCCAGCCTGGAAAAATTGCCCGAATACTACGCCCGGGTGCAGGAACGCTGGCTGCCCTGCGCGCCCGAACAGGCCATGGCCGCCTCCGATTGTTCCCAGGCCGCCCTCGACGCCCTCGACCGCCTGGAAAGCCGCGCCAGTCAATGGCCGGCCGCTCAACGCGATCGTCTGCGCAATGCCGTCGCCCCTGCGCGGGGGGCGATCAAGGATTTTATCGGGCGCTGCAGGAGTGCGGTGCTTACAGTACAATGACTTTTTGAGGCTGGCCAAGCGAACGGCCCTGTTCATCCAAAAGCCGGCACCAATAGACCCCGGGCTGCAAGCCGTTGAGTTCGATCGTACCTGAAACCGCGGCGCCGGGCATTTCACGCAACCGGACCCTGCCACATACATCTGTGATAACCAGGGTGCTGCCGCTTACAGGCTGATCGAAACGGTACCCGAGCCGGTCGGTTGCCGGGTTGGGAAATAACTCGAACACCCGGCCTGTTGTTGGCGTCGCGACGGCGCTTGCAGGCTGGCTGCCGACGCGGATATCGTCGATGAAGAAGTTGTTGGTTTCTCCCGAACGGTACAGAAAATAGAATTGCACGTCGTCGCGGCCGCGCAGGCTGTCGGGAATGACCAGGCTGTAACTTTTCCATTGCGATTCGCCCGAAGGGAAAAATTCGGTATTCGTAAAAGGGGCCGTATTCAACACATCTTCATTGAATCCGCCTAAAAGGGTGCTGGGGGAGTAGAGCGGGTAACAGCCAATTTCCGCGCCCACCTGCAGCCGGCTTGTCCCTCCGCTCGACCGGGCCGCCTGGAAATACAGGATCGTGTCCTCGGCCGTCACGGTGAATTTTCGGGTGATGAAGTAGGCCACCAGGTCGCCGGATTTTTTCGGTAAATAAAGCGAACGGTTGCTGTTGAAGCCGCTGGTGGCACACAGGTTGAAATCCAGGCCGCCTTCCCGGTGGTAAACCCCGCCGACGTCGGCTACGGAATTGGCGCTTTCAAAGGTTTCGCCGGTTCCGCCGGCCGGATAGGCTACCGAAGGAATCGCCTGCAGATGGAGGGTGCGTACCAGCGTATCGGCGCCATAGGCATTTTTGGCAACCATTGTGATCTGATGATCGCCGCCTGTGGGATAAGTCACCGTCACATCGAAATCTGTGGAATAAGCCGGTGTGCCACCGGGGAAGAACCATTCAATGGAGGAAGGTTTGGCGCTGAAACAACGCTCTTCCAGGGCGATGGCAAGATTGGGCTCGCATGGAATCAGAAACAAATGCTGGAAAGAAAAGTCCGCTTTGGGTGGCGTGGGGCAGCTGAAATTGGGCGAGCTGGCGGCGACGCCGGTTGCCGAGAGGTTGGAGGTTGCCCAATGAACATTTCGGTAAAAACCGTTC
>JADZFP010000450.1 GCA_020849825.1 Saprospiraceae bacterium | reverse complement strand
GCTTTGTGAAGGTTTTTACCGTCGCGATTCAGTTCGGCGCCATCCTCTCGGTGGTCGTTTTGTACTGGCGGCGCTTTTTCCAAAACCTGACTTTTTACCTGCGGCTGTTCGTGGCTTTTTTGCCTGCCGTGGCGTTTGGTCTTTTGTTGAAAAAGCAGATCGATGCCCTGCTGGAAAACATCGTCGTGGTCGCTGTAGCGCTTATTGTCGGCGGCATTATTTTTTTGCTGCTCGACGATTATTTCCAGCGCCGCAGCCGCGTTGAAACGACAACCGACGACATCAACTGGCGAAAAGCGCTGAACATCGGTCTGTTTCAGGTCATTTCGATGGTTCCGGGCGTCAGCCGTTCGGCAGCCACGATCATCGGCGGCCTGACGCAGGGCTTGTCGCCGCGCACCGCCGCCGAGTTTTCGTTTTTTCTGGCCGTACCAACCATGTTTGCCGCCACTTGCAAGTCGTTGTGGGATTTTATGGAGGAAAATCAGGTTTCGACACTTACGCAGCAGGAAATTCTGCTTCTGACGGTGGGCAACGTCGTAGCCTTCGTGGTCGCCATGCTGGCCATCAAAGGGTTTGTCAGTTACCTCACCCGCCACGGATTCAAGGTATTCGGCTACTACCGCATCGCCGTCGGCATGCTGATTTTGGGGCTTTGGGCCTCGGGGTATTTCGACGACGTCGCGGTCGGAAATTTTTAGCCCTTCCTATTGATCGAAAAAACAATACCATGAAGCAACTAATCGAATGCGTCCCCAATTTCTCAGAAGGCCGCGACCCGGTCGTGATCAAAGCCATCACCGATGCCATTGAAAGCGTGGAAGGCGTCAAATTGCTCGACGTCGACCCCGGCAAGGCCACGCACCGCACCGTGGTCACCTTCGTTGGCGAACCCGCTCCCGTGGTAGAAGCCGCCTTCCGCGCCATCCGGACCGCCGGCGAACTCATCGACATGAGCAAGCACAGCGGCGAACACCCGCGCATGGGCGCCACCGACGTGTGCCCGCTCATCCCGGTGTCGAACATCAGCATGAAAGAAACGGCCAAATGGGCCCACCAGCTCGCCGAACGCGTGGGGCGCGAGCTCGACCTGCCGGTCTACTGCTACGAAGCAGCTGCCACCCGCCCCGAACGCCAAAACCTGGCCGACATCCGCGCCGGCGAATACGAGGGCCTGCCCGACAAAATCCTCCGCTCCGAATGGAAACCCGACTACGGCCCCGCCCGCTTCGACGCCAAACGCGGCGCCACGGTCGTCGGCGCCCGCGATTTCCTCATCGCCTACAACATCAACCTGAATACCACCTCGGTGCGCCGCGCCAACTCCGTCGCCTTCGACGTGCGCGAAAAAGGCCGCGTACTGAACGACCCCGCCAACGGAAAGCCCGCTAAAGACGCCAACGGCGAACCCCTCCGCCAGCCCGGCGCCCTGAAAGACGTAAAGGCCATCGGCTGGTTCATCGAGGAATACGGCATCGCACAGGTGTCGATGAACCTCACCAACATCCGCAACACGCCGCTGTACCTGGCTTTTGAAGAATGTTGCAAAAGCGCCGACCGCCGCGGCATGCGCGTCACCGGCTCCGAACTGGTGGGCCTCGTGCCGCTGGAAGTGATGCTCGAAGCCGGGCGTTATTTTTTGAAAAAACAACAACGCAGCGCCGGCGTGAGCGAAGAGGAACTGATCAAGATCGCCGTCAAGTCGATGGGCCTCGACGAGCTCTCCCCCTTCGATCCGCAGCGCAAGATCATCGAATACAACCTGGCAGCCGCCGACCCCGGCGAAGCCAAACTATGGATCAAGAAGAACCTGCGCGAATTTGCCAACGAAACGGCCGCCGAAAGCCCGGCCCCCGGCGGCGGCTCGGTGAGCGCCTACGTGGGCGCCCTGGGCGTGTCGCTGGCCACCATGGTCGCCAACCTCAGCAGCCACAAACGCGGCTGGGACGAACGCTGGGACCACTTCGGCCAGGCCGCCGAACGCGGCCAGCAACTCAAGGACGCCCTCTTGCGCGCCGTCGACGAAGACACTGCCGCTTTCAACGCCATCATGGCAGCGTTCGGACTGCCCAAGGGCACGCCCGAGGAAAAATATGCCCGCAGCCAGGCCATTCAGGAAGCCACCGTGGGCGCCATCAAGGTGCCGCTCAAGGTGATGCGGCTGGCCCTCGAATCGTTCGGCCTCATCCGCGAAATGGTGGCGGAAGGCAATCCCAACTCTGTCACCGACGCCGGCGTGGGCGCCCTCTGCGCCCGCACGGCCGTACACGGCGCCTGGCTCAACGTCAAAGTGAACGCCCTGGGCCTCAGCGACAAAGACTACGCGCGCACCGTGACCGAAGAAGCCGAGCGCATGGCCGAAAAAGCCACGGCGCTGGAGGCGGAGATCGTGGCGCTGGTGCATGAGCGGGTGGCACTTACGTGACACGGTTGGTCGCTTTAAAAAACTGGAGGTTTTTTTAAAGTTGAGTGCAAAAATCTGGAACTACTTTGCACATTGGATGTGGCTTACACCTGGCGTTTTTCAATAAAAATACACTTCCTTATATTTGCCTGCATTCCTCACCATCCATCTGCCCAATCCAATATGACGCCCGTTGAAATTGCCGCCAAAGCGGCCGAATGGCTGCTCCCCTTTTTGAAAAAGAACAAATTGATCGAAGAGATCGCGGGCGACTTTAAAGAAGCCGCCCAGACCGAGCTGCGCCTCCTTTGGCAAAAAGTCAAGCCCATATTCATCGAAGACTTCAACGACGGTGAAGGGCGCCTCGACGAAGCCGCCGAAAGCCAGCCGGCCGTGAAAAAAGTCCTGGAAAAAACCGTCAAAAACGATGAAACCCTCGGCAATGCCCTGAGCGAGTTGCTTGCCACCCTCGATGAAAAAGCCGCGCGCGGCGAAATTTCCATCAGCGGCAGCACCAATGTGGTGGTCGGTGTTCAAAATATCAACGTAGGCGGCGATTTCATCGTCGGTGGTACCAAAAACGGCTCCTGATCGTCGCGATATGGAAAAAGATCCCAAACTCAATATCGAAAACAGCTCCGGCGTGATAGCCGGCACCGGCGACATTAATACCGGCGGCGACTTTATGGTCAACAGCCAGAAAATCGTCACCTTGTACAACCCCGAAGCCGTGTGGCAACGCCGCTATCTTGCACTCACGCCCTACGCCGAGCCGCGTTTTTTCGGCAACAGCCGCGATGCCGAACTGGAAGCCGTGGATGAGATGCTGGCCCGCGAAGGTTGCCTGGCCCTGGTAAACGGCACGGGCGGCATCGGCAAAACCAGCATAGCGGCCGCCTGGTGCGCCCGCCGGGGCGAACAATTCCGCTATATCCTCTGGGTCAACTGTGGCGAAGCAAGCGTCGGCGAAGCGCTGCTCCGCTGCGGCCTGATGGAGCAATTGTTTCCGCCTGGCGCTTTTGCGCCCGGGATCACCGACGACCAACTGCTCGATCATCTCTTGTCGGCCCTTTGCTCGCCGCCCGCGCGAGCCGGCCGCAATCTGCTGGTGCTCGACAATGCCAACAAAGGCGGAGACCTGAGCCGGCAGCGCCGCCGCCTCGAAGCCCTCGCAGCCCAGGGTTGGGCCATCCTGCTGACCTCCCGCGCCGAGCAGACCGGCCTGCCCGAACACAAGATCGGCGCACTGCCTCCGCCCCTCGCCCGCAAGCTGTTTCTCGATTATTTCCAGCCCGACGAAAAGGAAGCCGAACAACTGCTCGGGCGTTTGCTGGTGGCCATCGGATACAATACCCTCCTGATCGAAGCCCTGGCCAAATACCTGGCCACGCGCCGCGAAAAAGGCAAAAATGCACGCCTTGAAGCCCTCTGCGAACAACTCGAACGGGCCGGGGCCCTGCGCCTGCCCGCGACCGACACCGTGGACGTAGACTGGCAAAACCGCCACGGCCACACGCCCGAGGCCCTGCTCGAAGCCCTTTTCGATCTCTCGGGCCTCGATGAGGCCGAGGCCGGCTTGCTGCTGCGCCTGGCGCTGCTGCCGTCCGAACCCATGCAGCCACCGTTCCTGTATCCGCTTTTCGGCGTACAACCCGACAGCCCGGAAGAAGCTGGATTCGACGACCGGCTCGCCGGACTGGCCCGCGGCGGCTGGCTCGAATGGCAGGCAGGCGAAGGTTACCGCGTACACCCGCTAACAGCCGCAGCCGTGCGAAAACGCCTGCTGAACGGCTACGAGGCTTGTGCCGACCTGGCCGAACAATTCATTGCCATCCTCGAACAAAGCCACCTCGGAGTCCGGGTGCATTATACCGAGGCCGCACGCAGCCTGCTCGGATGGCTGGAAAATGAAAAAAGCGGCCGGCTTGCGTTGCTGACCGCTTACCTGGCCGACACCCTGAAAGAACTGGGCGATTACAGGGATATGGAAACGCTGCTGCAAAAAGCCGGCGATGGTTTTTTGGCAGCAAACGACGTCAACAACGCTGCCGTCGTGATCTCCAGACTGGGAGAATACTTTCAAAACATAGGCAATTTCGAGCAGGCACTCGAGTTTTTCCTGAAACAAACCAATCTCTTCGAAGAACTTTTCAAGGCCAATCCTAAATCTGAATCCCTCAAAAACGGATTGGCTATCTCTTATTCCAAATTGGGCGACATCTACCAGGCGCAGGGCAATTTCGAGCAGGCACTCGAGTTTTTCCTGAAACGCGCTCAAATTGGCGAAGAACTTTTCAAGGCCAATCCTAAATCTGAATCACTCAAAAACGGATTGGCTATCTCTTATGAAAAATTGGGCTCCATCTACCAGGCGCAGGGCAATTTCGAGCAGGCACTCGAGTTTTTCCTGAAAGACCTGCAATTAACGGAAGAACTTTTCAAGGCCAATCCTAAATCCGCCGAATTATTTAAAGGCCTTGGCGTTTCTTTTTTCAAACTGGGCCAACTTTTCAGCCAACTCGGCCGCCGCGAAGAGTCGCGGGCCTATCTGGAACAAGCGCTGCACATTTTCAACCAGCTGGCCGAACTGACCCGCATTCCGCAATTCGCTGAGTGGGCGGCCTATGTCGGCCGTCTGCTGGAAGGCGACCCCGATCAGCAGGCCTGAAACGAAGAATTGTAACTATTTTCGCCCTCATGCCCCTCCTCATCCACTACTGTCCCCTCTGGCTGCTCGTTGTTTTTTTCGCCTTCTCGGCCCTGCGCGCCGGGCAGCGCCGCCTCGATCTGTCGTTGCGCGAGCGCCGTTTTTTGTTGGGCTACCGGCCGGTATTGTGGTTTTTCAGCGCCTTGTTTTCCGGATTGATTTTGATGGACTGGGTGTTTCACAGCCTTCATTTTCAGCCGTTTTCCAGTCTCAACCGGGTATTGTGGGCCGTACTGGCCCTTAGCGCCCTGGCCATTTGTTCGGGTTTGTGGGTGCATCCGCCCGAGCTGGATCACAGCAGCCGCGACCGGCTGAGCGGGAGCCTGCGCGCCCGGCGCTGGTATGCGAGCATCACGGCCATCGGGGCGCTGTTGTTCAATGCGGCGCTGGCAGTGTGGCTGGTGGCGACGATGGTTACCTTGTACAAGGGAATGTTGTAATTGATTCGATTGGGTTGTCAGGTTTGGGGTTGTTCGCTTGTTTTTTGCGCCATCTTT
>JADZFP010000449.1 GCA_020849825.1 Saprospiraceae bacterium | reverse complement strand
GGCAAAAGGGTTGTTTCTGCTCTCGGGGTATGTCACGAGGCGAAGCCTCGCGCGAGCGGAGCTTATTTTCTGAATCCGAAACATCTCCCGAGAGCAGTAATAACCCTTTTGCCAAAACCCAAAACCCAATGCCCAAAACCTAAAACCCCTACAAGCCAAACACTTTCTTCACGTCTTCGACGGCGTCGAGTTTTTCCCAGGTGAAGGTTTCGACGTAAAGTTTTTGGGTAGGGCCGTTTTCGGGGCCGATTTCCACGAATTTTTTGCCGGGTGTGCGTCCGAAGTGGCCGTAGGCGGCGGTTTCGGAGAAGATCGGATTTTTGAGACCGAAGCGTCGGACGATAGCGGCCGGGCGCAGGTCGAAGATCGTTTTGAGGCGTTCGGCAATCTCGCCGTCGTGGAGCCCTTTTACCTTGCAGGTGCCGTAGGTATTGACGAAGAGGCCGACAGGCTCGGCCACGCCGATGGCGTAGGCGACTTGTACGAGGCATTGGTCGGCCAGTCCGGCTGCCACTACGTTTTTGGCGATGTGGCGAGTGGCATAGGCTGCCGAGCGGTCGACTTTGGAGGCGTCTTTGCCCGAGAAAGCGCCGCCGCCGTGCGCGCCTTTACCGCCGTAGGGATCCACGATGATTTTGCGTCCGGTGAGGCCGGTATCGCCGTGGGGACCACCGATCACGAATTTGCCCGTGGGGTTGATGAAGTAGCGGATGTTTTGGGTGAACAGTTTTTGTACCCGGGTAGGCAGTTGCTTTTTGACGCGGGGAATCAGCACACGCCGAACGTCGGCGGCGATACGCTCCTGGCTGACGTTGTCGTCGTGCTGCGTGCTGATTACGATCGTATCGATCTTTTTGGGCACGTGGCGGTCGGAATATTCAATAGTGACCTGGCTTTTGGCATCGGGGCGCAGGTATTTCATCTGTTTGCCTTCTCTGCGGATCGCGGCCAGTTCGGACAAAAGCAGGTGGGCCAGGTCGAGTGCCAGCGGCATGTAGTTGTCGGTTTCGTTGGTCGCATAACCGAACATCATACCCTGGTCTCCGGCGCCCTGTTCTTCTTCTTTTTTGCCCACATCCACGCCTTGGGCGATATCGGGGCTTTGATCGTGAATGGCGCTGATGACGCCGCAACTTTTCGCTTCGAAATAATAGTCGGCTTTGGTATAGCCGATCTTTTCAATGGTATGACGGGCAGTTTCCTGTACATCCACATAGGCATGAGAACGCACTTCGCCGGCAACCACCACCAGGCCGGTCGTGACCAGGGTTTCGCAGGCGACTTTGGAATCCGGGTCCTGTGTCAGAAATGCGTCGAGAATGGCATCGCTAATCTGATCGGCTACTTTATCGGGATGTCCTTCGGAGACAGACTCGGAAGTAAAAAGGTAAGGCATGATGGATGAATGAGTTATAAAATACGAGCAATTGGACGGAAACACGCCTGTAAAGGGCGCGCTTCAAAAGCGGCGCAAAGGTAGGGATTCCCCGGTTTTCAAATGGAATGCTGTAAAAAATTGACTTTCTTAAAAATCCATCCTGAACCGCAAATTCAAACGCCGCCCGGTGAGGTAGTTGTGGATGGCGTACTGGGTGTTGTAAATGGTTTTGATCCAGGTATTCGACGCCTCGTTTGACACTTTCATCAGGTTGAACACCTCGAAACTGACCCAGGTATTGCGGCTGAACCGCAGGAAGTGGTTGGGCCGGCGGCCGCGCCAGCTGTAATCCCAAAGGAGCAGTGAAAAACCGATGTCGACCCGGTGATAGGGGGCGAAGCGGTAGGGGTTGCGGTACACGATATTGTTGTCGGGCAGACCAAAGGGCAAACCCGTGCCGACGGTCAGGTTCATGTGCATTTTGAAGTTCTTGTTGCGGCGCAGGTAATCCTGAAAAAACATCGACAGGGTCAGGAAACGGTCGGTGGGTCTCGGTACGTCATTGACGACATAACCCTCGCGTTGCCCGACTTCCCGGCGCATGTGGTCGATGCCGTCGATACGTTCGCGGGTACGGAGCAGGGAGAGATTGACCCAGCTTTCGGCGCCGGGTACAAATTCGCCGTTGAGGCGCACGTCGATGCCGGCGGCGTATCCGCGGGAGTCGTTGAGGCCCGAATAACGCACCCGTACGTTGTCGACGTCGTACGACACCAGGTCCCACATTTGTTTGTAATACACCTCGGTAATCAGGCGCATTTTGACCGGCCGGCGGCGGCCCCAGAGAAAATCGTAAGTAAACCCTGCCACGACGTGACCGCTTTTTTGCGCGACCACATCGGGGTTGACGATACCCGTGGGCGCGCGCAATTCGCGGTAAAACGGCGGCTGGTAATACAAACCGACCGCCAGGCGGTACGACAGGTCTTTTCGGGTATCCAGGGGTTTGTACAGCAATTGAGCCCTGGGCGTCACGAAGAAGTCTTTGTTCAGGTCCCAGTATTGTCCGCGCACGCCGGCGCTGATCTGAAATTCACGCAGGCCGGGTTTGCGCCAGGTCCAGGTATCCTGAAAAAAGAAGCTGACCCGGTTGCTGCTCAGCGTGTTGCGGGTTTTCAGGGTGCGGCGCACGAGCAGTTGAGTGGTGTCGTAGGGGAGCGAATACAAGGCAGAGTCCAGGCGCTCCCATTCGTTGATTTTATCGAGGATTTCCTCGTTCTGGTATTTGACCGACCACTGTAAAAAATGGCTGCGGGTGAGGTTTTGTTCGGCTGCGTCGCGTTGTAGTTCAATGCCGCCTTTGTACTCGAAGTTGCGCACGTCGGCGGTGAGGTAGTTGCGAATCCAGGTGTGTTGCACGCCTTCGCCGAGCACGTTGACGATTTCGCCGAAGTCGTCGGCGCCCAGGTTTTCCTCAATTTCACCCAGGATATAATAACCCAGAATGTCGAAACGCTCGTTTTCCTGGCTGCGCCAAACGGAGCCTAAAAATTTGTGGTACAGAGGGTTGCGCTCCCGTTCGGGCAAATAGGTCAGAGAAAAGCCGCCCATGGCTTGCGTGAAATCATCGACCTCCTGACCTTCAAAGGCGGTGCGGATTTGAAGGGCGTAGTCGATCAGGCCGAATGCGCGTTTCAGGCTTTCCGGTTCGTAGCGGTACAGCGATTTGTTGTAATTGCCGATAAAGGCGAGCTGCCAGTCGCGGTTGATGTCGTAGGTCAGATAGGTTTGCACATCGGTAAAATCGGGTACGTATTCTCCTTTCACATCGAGGCTGCCGAGCAGCAGCCGGGTTGTTTTGTAACGGCCGCCCACCAGGTAGCGAAAAGCGCGGTAGCCGTCTTTTTTCGGTTTCCAGCTGCCTTCCAGGTGAGCGGAGGCTCCGAGGAAACTGCCGCTCACGCTGGCGCGCAGGCTGTCGGGGCGTTTGTATTTGACGTCGAGCACCGACGACAGCTTATCGCCGTATTTGGCCTGGAAGCCGCCGGAGGAAAACGACAGGTCGCGCACCAGATCGATATTGGGAAAAGTGAGTCCTTCCTGCTGACCTGCGCGGATCAGTTGGGGGCGGTAAATTTCAAAATCGTTGACGTACACCAGGTTTTCGTCGTAGTTGCCGCCGCGCACCTGGTATTGCGAGCTGAGTTCGCCGCCGGTACCCACCGTGGTGCCCAGGGCTATGCTGGGCAGTACGCTTTCGAGGTTGCCGGTGGTACTGGGTAAAAGTCGCAGGTTTTCCAGGTTTTTCTCCCTGACCATGCCGCCGTCGTCGAGCCGGCGCTCCTGAATGACCACTTCCAGGTTGGATTCGGTTGGCGCCAAGGCCACGTCGAGCACAAAACGCGCGCCGGGCGCCAGGGGTAATACGTCGGCCGTGCTTTCTTTGTACGCTACGCGTCGGAAACCCAGGGTAAGGCGCTGATTGGCCGGCACCTGAATAGCAAAACGGCCGTTTTCATCGGTGGTAACGCCCGTGTTGCCGCCTTTGACAAAAACGGTAACGAGTTCAACGGGTTGTTCGTTGGAAGCGTCGGTAATGCGGCCCAGCACGGTGGCGGTGTTTTGGGCCGACAGGCGGGTTTCGAAGGCTAAAAGGCACAAAAGCCCGCAAAAAACCCATTGAAAGAAAGATTTCATAAGATCAGTTATAAAAAGTCCTGTCGAAAAAAACAGGCGCCGGGTTGCTTTCAGAGCACTTCCGCCACCACAAAAATACTGCCGATGACCACTACGAGGTCGTCGGGAGCCGCCGCCCGGCGCGCCGCCCGAAGGGCATTGGCGACGGAGCGGTACGCGCGGCCTTGCAAGCCGCAAAGAGCGGCTTTTTCGCGTAAAATCTGTGCATCCAGCCCGCGCGGAATGTCGGCTTTGGCAAAATAATAACGGGCCGATTCGGGAAACAGGGGAAGCACCTTGCCGATGTCTTTGTCGTTGACGAAGCCGGTGACAATATGCAAACGATTGAACGGCAAGGTTTTAATTTTTTCAAATGCCAGCCGGATACCCGCTTCGTTGTGCGCGCTGTCGCACAATACCGTGGGCTGCTGCCCGAGGAGTTGCCAGCGACCTATGAACCGGGTGAGCGGACGAATCCGGGCCAGCGCGCCGGGCAGGGCAGTTATGTGCGACGTGTCGGGCGCGAAGCCGGTCCGCTCCAGTTCTTCGACGGCTTTCAGGACCGTCACGACATTTCTGGCCAGGTAAGGCCCGGCCGCATCGACCGGCAGGGCTCCGGGGAGCCGGGCGCCCTGCCGGTACACGGTGAAGGAGGTTTGTTCGAACGTGGATTCGGGATTTTCCGTCACGGCATAAGCCTGATCGGCAAAAAAGATGGGCGCTTGTACCGAACGGGCTTTTTCTTCAAAAACAGGCGCCGATTCCGGGTGTGTCTCGCCAATCACCACCGGAACGCCGGGTTTGATGATGCCGGCTTTTTCAAAAGCGATTTTGGGCAAGGTATCGCCCAGGGTGTCCATATGATCGAAACTGATGTTGGTGATTACGCTCAGAACCGGGGTAATCACGTTGGTGCTGTCGAGCCGCCCGCCCAAACCGACTTCCACGATGGCGACGTCGACTTTTTCGCGGGCAAAATGGTCGAAAGCCATCGCCACGCAGAGTTCGAAAAACGAGGGTTGAATGCGTTCGATCGCCTCCCGGTTGCTTTGCACAAAATCGACCACCCGCTTGCGGGGGATATACTGGCCGTCGACCTTGATCCTTTCCCGAAAATCCTTGTAGTGCGGGCTGATGTACAAGCCGGTTTTCAGGCCCATCGACTGGCAATAGGCCGCCAGCATGTGGCTCACCGAGCCTTTGCCATTGGTGCCGCCAACATGAATACTTCGGAACTTCTGATGCGGATTGCCCAGGTGTTCGCACAAGGCCAGCGTATTGGTCAGGTCTTTTTTATAGGCAGCCGGGCCGATCCGGTGGTACATCGGAAGCTGCGCAAAAAGGAATTCAAGCGTTTCGGTGTAGGTCGACATACAGATTGTGGTTAGAGCGTGTTGCCGGGGCGCAAAGTTGGTTTTTTGCCCTTGGAAGACAAAACACTGTCGTCGGACGCAAACTTTTCGCGGTTTATCGGTTTACAAACTGGATAATCCCTTCCTTTTGTTGACATTTGTCCCAATTGCTAATTTGTACATAATCCGAATTGCTCGCCTTTTTACTCTCAATGAAGATATTGCTTGTCCATAATAGCCGCATCCCCATCCAGACCTACGACGACGCCGAACGGATACTCTGGTGGCTCGGCAAAGCCCTTCACCAAATGGGTCATGAGGTAATCTATCTCGTGAAAAAAGGCTCGGTGTGCCCCTTTGCCAAAATACTGATTATCAATGAAAAAAAGCCGATCGTTGAGCAGATTCCTGCCGACGTTGACCTCGTGCATTTTCATTCTCTTCCTCCCGAATTGCCGCGGCAGCCCTATCTGATTACCCTCCACCGCAATACGTCCGACGGCGTTGAGCTCGATCCGAACACGGTATTTTTGTCGCGCAACCATGCTCGCCGCCACGGCGGCAAGGTGTATGTGCATCCGGGCATCGATTTTCCTGAATATGGTC
>JADZFP010000448.1 GCA_020849825.1 Saprospiraceae bacterium | reverse complement strand
GAAAAACGGATCGACTGGTGAGGCCAAAACACAAGGCCGCTAACTTTCCCGATAACCGGAAGACGCCTATCTTTGTGCATATCATTCCATATCTGATCATGACGAACAAATTCCTTACAGGGATGCTCTGTTGCCTCCTTTGCCCAATCTTTGCCCACGCCCAACTCCGCCCGCTTACTTACTTTTCCCAGTGGAGCAACGGGGCCAATTGGTCTGGCTTCTCGGCCAATATCCTGATCGGCGATATTAACGGCGATACCGTGCCGGACCTCGTGGTGTCCGGAAACGCCAACTACCAGCTGGGCTACGGCGAAATAGCCGGCGGCAAACTCCGATTTTCCATGCAACCGATCCAACTGTGGCGCGAGGACGAATACCTGATCCTGGGCCAACTGGTTGATTTTGACGGCGATGGCGACCTCGATTACCACACCGGTATGCACCGCCTGCCGTACCAATACGCCACCTATATTTTTGAAAATACGGGCAATGCCCTGGCCGAAACGTACTACCGGCCCGCAGCACCGCTGCCCGACAGCTGTCAGCTGTTCTTCGGGCACTACGACGAAGACGAGATATTAGATGTTTACTTTTTTAAAAACCAAAAATTCCGACTGCTGAAAGGAAGCAACGGCACGGTGTTGGACATCCCGTTTGCCAATAGCAATGTATTCAAAACGCTCGATATGAACGGCGACGGGCGAATGGATTTCCTGAAACAAAACACCGTCTCGCCCGCACTCGGCTCGTTTTCCCACGAACTGTTTCTCAACCGGGGCGATTTTACCTTCGACGTATTTGAAACCGCCGGCCTGGTCTACGACGATGCCCACGGCGATTTTGACAACGACGGCGTACCGGACCTGCTGGATGATCTCGGCGGCGGACTGAAATACCGCATTAAATCCAATCTGAAGAGCCAAAACGAACCGGTTATTACCGACGTGGTGTTGTCCAACACAACCGCCATCAGTCCTAATGTACTTGTCCTCGATTTGAATGGCGACGGGTTCGACGATTTTATTGTCACCACCCGCGACTCCGCTTATTTCTGCAAAAACCTGCATAACCTGACTTTTCAGCAATACGTTATTCCGCGCGGCGTCGAATCAACACTTTTTCGGCAACACCCGGATTTGCCGCACGGCATGGCGATGGGCGTCACTTACGAAGGCGCACCGATTCGCCTGCTGTTCGCCTTCAGCGAAAACGCCGGTTTTTCGATGGAAAAAGACTTCGATGCCTGCACCCCCTTTGTCCTGCCGAGACCGACGTACGGCTACCCTATGGCGACGCTCGATACAGACCACGACGGGGCCCCTGAGTTGGGTATCGCCTTCGATGGCAACGTGGCCCTGGCTGAATGGCAGGCCGGTCAGATGGCGGAATACAGTGCGCTGCAAGCATTTGAAACGCGGGATATTGAGACGATTGCCGCTGCGGATTGGGACTCGGACGGCCACCCCGATCTGCTCGTTTCCCTGACCAACGGTACCGGTATCCATGTCGCCCGAAGCTTGCCGGACAGCACTTTTTCCGCTCCCGTTTTCATTGCCACGGGGCAAATGCTGGAGGGGTTTGATTTTGATAAAAACGGCTACGCCGACCTGCTCCTGAAACGGGGAAACAAGATCATCCTGCTGTTCAACCAAGGTAACAGCTCGTTTTCCGAGCAGGAAATGCTGGATTTTCCGGCTACTGCGGTGGCCATGATCGACCCCGATAACGACGGGTTTCCCGATCTTGCCCTGAGCAAGGGAAATTTGTCGAACGGAGAGACATTTATTTTCAAAAACGACGGCCAAAACCAGTTCACACAAACCCAGGGGCCTATAGCGGGCATTTTGGCCAAAAATAAATACCTCGCGCAGCCGTATATTTTTACCCTTCTGGGCGATCCGCAAACCCCGGCGCAGGATTACCGCCTCGAACTTTCCCGGATTGCCCCCTCCGGCACGACACGAGAGGTATTGGCCGACGAAGTGTTTGTGGATACGCTCGTCAATTTCCGGGAAGCCTGGCTGTTGCCTTACGACAACGACTCGATCCCCGATATGCTGTTCAATTTCGGCGCCGGCTCGAAGGCTGTTTTGACAAACCTTGCAGGCAATGCACAAATCCTTTCTTTCCCCGACAGCCAAATCAGGGCCATCGAAGACTTGGCGGGCGATGGCTTCCCGGAAGTGGTTTGGCGGATCGGCCCACAAATTTTCGTTGAAAACATAGCGCCGCCGATGGTGTCGGACGTGTCGGCGCCGACCACTGCGGTTGCCGATTTTCAGGTTTTCCCAAACCCGGTTTCCGGTCGGGAGTCGGTGCGCGTCATTCCGGGAGCGGCGTTTTCCGGGCAGTTGAATATTTCGGTTTTAAGTCTCGACGGCCGGGTGTTGCACACGGTTTGGGGCAGCGCCGGCAATGATTCGGTGCTGAATCTGGCGGGCGTTCCGGGGGCGTCCTGCATAGTGCGCGTCTCGGACGGGCAGCATACGGTGCTGCGGGTAGTGGTGAAATTGTAATTAGTTTGGCAGGATTGCCCCAACAGCGCCAAGACCCCCGCTTTTGACTTTTACATTTTGATTTTTACATTTTGACTTTTACATTTTGACTTTAAAAGACCTCCATATTCATGAAAAAAACACTACTCAGCCTCATCTTAAGTTTTCCCGCCTTTTGCCTCTCTGCCCAAACCCTCGTCCCTTACTTCGCTAAAAACGGTCTGACTGGAT
>JADZFP010000447.1 GCA_020849825.1 Saprospiraceae bacterium | reverse complement strand
ATAAACTGAAACACGACGAATGTATGAGCGTGTGCAACGATGTGGTCATCAACCGGGATTTTCGCCAAACCAAAAAAATCATTTCCACACCGGGGCCCAAAATCGTCATTTCGGCCAGCGGCATGCTCACGGGAGGGCGAGTGCTCGAATACCTTACCTACCTGGCTCCCGACCCCAAAAATGCCATCCTTTTGATTGGATACCAGGCCGAAGGAACTCGCGGAAGGCGCCTGAAAAACGGCGAACGGGAGTTAAAAATCCACGGGCAGTACGTACCCGTCAAGGCAAGCATAGAAGACATTTCCGGCTTGTCGGGGCATGCCGACCAGGCCGAACTGCTGCAATGGCTCAGCCAAATGGGGCCGGCGGTGCAAAAAGTGGTACTCGTACACGGGGAAGGCCCTGCCCAAGACACTTTTCGCAAAAAGATTGAACAGGACTTGCATATCCCTGCCTTCATAGCGAAGGAGGATGAAGAAACGACCCTTTTTAACCTGTGAAATCGAACGGCCCTTCCATCATAAAACTATTTCAACATGGAAAACGCACCATCCACGATACCCAAATCCGGCTCAATCCATCACGCGGGCAATGGAGGCGCTGAACACGTACCGTTCAATTCGCTCAAAGTCCGGGCGGTTCATATTGATACTTACCGGGAGAACATCATCTATATGCGGGCAGACTGCCATATCTGTAAGTCAGAGGGTTTTTCCGCGCTTACCCGAATCGTTGTCTATTATGGCGAAAGAAGCATAATTGCCACGCTGAATGTAGTATCGGACCTTGTCGGGCATGGCGAAGCAGGGCTTTCCAACGAAGCTTTGCGGCGTTTGCAAGTGCAGGAAGACTGCATGATCCAGGTCGGGCATTTGAAACCGGTAGAGTCCTTCAAATTTGTTCGGTCAAAAATGTACGGCCACGCACTCGAAAGTACGGCTTTTGAGGCCATCGTGGACGATATTGTCGAGGGGCGATATTCCAACGTGGAGCTCGCCGCCTTCATCACTGCTTGTTCCGGCAAAAACCTGAATGACGAAGAAATTGTCAGTCTCACCCGCGCGATGATTAAAAAGGGCGAAAAACTGTACTGGAACAAGCCCATTGTGTTGGACAAACACTGCATCGGCGGGCTGCCCGGCAACCGCACTACGCCTATCGTGGTCAGCATCGTAGCGGCGGCGGGGCTGACTATCCCCAAGACATCATCCCGTGCCATCACCTCCCCCGCAGGCACCGCCGACACGATGGAGACGCTCACTCGGGTGGATTTGACGCTTAGTGAAATGCGCAAGGTGGTGGAAAAAGAAGGCGGGTGCTTTGCCTGGGGCGGCGCCATGCAGTTAAGTCCGGCAGACGATGTCATCATTTCCATTGAAAAAGCCCTCGACATTGACAGCGAAGGCCAGATGATTGCATCCGTGTTGTCCAAAAAAGCCGCCGCCGGTTCCACCCATGTTGTGATAGACATACCGGTTGGCGCAACGGCCAAAGTACGCAGCGAGGAAGATGCCCGCAACATCGCCACTCGATTCGAGACGGTGGGCCAAGCCATCGGTTTGCAGGTAAAAACGGTCATTACCGATGGCTCGGAGCCGGTCGGTGTGGGTATCGGCCCGGCTTTGGAAGCGCTGGATGTGCTGGCGGTATTGAAAAACGACCAATATGCCCCGGGGGATTTAAAACAGCGGGCGCTGAATCTGGCCGCGCATTTATTAGAAATGTCGGGGCATTGCGACGAAGGCGAAGGACTACGGCAAGCTACCCGGTTGCTGGAAAGCGGAAAAGCGTTTGAAAAGTTCAGGGCTATTTGCCGTGCCCAAGGCTCCCTCAGAGAGCCGATGCGCGCACAATTCCGCTACGACTGGATGAGCGACCGGGGCGGGCGGGTCGAAAAAATTGATAACCGCCTGCTGGCCCGCTTAGCCAAACTCGCGGGCGCTCCAAGGTCGCCCGGCGCGGGCGTTCATTTTTACGCGCCACTGGGTACAGTGGTTAATCGCAGGGACTTGTTGCTTTCAGTGTATGCCGATTCTGGCGGCGAACTGGACTATGCCAAAGAATTTCTCCGCTCTGTCGCACCTGAACTTTTGGCACTGTCCGAATAAGCAATCGGCTGTTTGATTTCTATTCTTAACTCAATCACGAAAAATGAAGGTTGCAGTTTACAGCGCCCACCGTTTCGAGCGCAACTATCTGATAAATGCAAACGCCGGTCGTCACGATCTGATTTTTATAGACACACGGCTAACTGCAAACACGTGCCTGTTGGCAACAGGTTGTCGGGCTGGATCGCTGTTTGTCAGCGACACAGCGGGACACCACGTTTTGCAGCGTCTTCATGAAATTGGGATTGAATTTATCGCTCTTCGCTCCGCCGGGTTTAATCATGTTGATTTAAAATTAGCCTGGCAATATAAGATGCGAGTTGCACGAGTTCCTGCGTACTCACCCTACGCCGTTGCCGAGCATACGGTGGGTATGATGCTTGCGCTGAACCGGAATCTCATCCGGGCACACCAGCGTATCATGGAGTTGAATTTTTCCCTCGACGGCTTAGTGGGGTTTGATATGAATGGAAAGACCGTCGGGATTGTAGGAACAGGACAAATCGGCGCTGTCGTTGCCAAAATCCTGCACGGTTTCGGTTGCCGCCTGTTGGCTTGCGACCCTGCACCCGACCCAGACCTCGTCGCACAATACGGGGTGACATACACGAGCTTGGACAAAATTTGCCAGACTGCCGACATCATCACGCTCCATGTGCCGCTTAGGGAAGAAACGAAGCATTTGATTGACAAAAATCGCTTGTCGCTGATGAAGCCCAATGTGATGCTCATAAACACCAGCCGCGGTGGATTGATCAATACCAGAGACTTGATTGTCGCACTCAAAAACCGAAGGCTCGGCAGCGTCGGGCTGGACGTGTACGAAGAAGAAGAAGGGCTATTTTTCGAAGACCATTCGGAAGATGTGTTGTTGGACGATACCATCGCCCGCCTGATGACATTCAAAAATGTGCTGATAACTGCCCATCAAGCCTTTTTAACAGAAACGGCACTCCATAATATCGCTACTACAACCATTGAAAACCTTAATTGCTTCGAGGAGGATCGCTGGTGCGAAAATGAGATTTTACCTGACTCCAATCTTTGACCTCGTAAATGGTTTCAATTTTCAATTATGAAAATATTTGCTTTACCCGGAAACACACTATTGGCGCGAAACATAACCCGCCATCTGGGCGCCGAATTGGGAGCGTTCACGGTCCGGCATTTCCCGGACGGGGAAAGTTATGTTCGCCTGCTCTGCGACGTGGAAGGGCAGCAAGCGGTGGTTGTCTGCACCTTGTTTCAGCCTGATGACAAGATTTTGCCGCTTTATTACTTATCCAGATTGTTGAAAGACAGCGGCGCGCAGTCGGTCACGCTCGTCGCGCCTTATCTCGCGTATATGCGGCAGGACAAGGTGTTCAACCCTGGCGAAGCGGTCACCAGCGAATATTTTGCGGCACTGCTCTCTTCCGCTGTGGACCGGCTCATCACTATTGACCCACACCTGCACCGGCATGTTTCTATGTCGGAGATCTACACCATACCCTGCAAAGCCATCCACGCCGCGCAGCTAGTGTCTGACTGGATTCGGCAAAATGTCGTCAACCCGGTACTTATCGGACCGGACAGCGAAAGTGAACAGTGGGTTTCGGAAGTGGCGGCGAAGGCGGGCGCACCTTTTCTGATTCTCGAAAAAGTGCGTCACGGCGACCACGACGTGGACGTGTCGAAACCAGTCGTAGAGCCGTATTCGAACCATACGCCGGTATTGGTGGACGATATTATTTCGACTGCGCATACCATGATAGAAACGGTAGGGCATCTTCGTGTCGCAGGCATGGCCGCACCGGTCTGTATCGGCGTACACCCGGTATTTGCGGGCAACGCTTACGACGATTTAGTTATGGCTGGGGCAGCCGAGGTCGTGAGTTGCAATACAATCCAGCATTCTTCCAATCGCATAGATGTGTCCGAGTTGCTCGCGATGGCCATATCAGAATAATGCCAAACTCATTTTTTTATGGAAAAAAGTAATAAAAACGAGGTGATGAGCGAATCAAACATTCCCATCTGGGCTTTGCAGGAAGACGAATTATTTTCCCGCTTAGGCACCGATACCGCGCACGGCCTTTCGGCAGCGGAAGCAGCCGCACGGTTGGAGTCCGTTGGCCTCAACGCTATTTCCCAAGGCGAACAAACGCCTGCCTGGGTGATTTTTTTGAGACAGTTTAAAAGCCCTATCGTAGTGCTGTTGGTGGTTGCGGCGGGATTGTCATTTTCCTTCCAGGAATGGTTAGACGGGATAGCCATATTGGTGGTGATTTTCATCAACGCTGTCATCGGTTTTTATATGGAATTTCAAGCCGGGCGCAGCATGGACGCCTTGAAAAAAATGGTTTCCATCTCCGTCAAAGTGCTTCGAGATGGCACTTTGACGGAGATCAACAGCGAAATGCTCGTGCCCGGCGACGTGATTTACCTCGAAGCCGGGGACATGACGCCCGCCGACGCCCGCCTCTACAACAGCGCTCAAATTCAATTGGACGAAGCCTCTCTTACAGGCGAGAGCGTACCGGTAGAAAAAGCGCCGGCCGTATTACCCGCCGACACGCCTTTGGCAGAACAGTCGAACCTGCTTTTCAAAGGAACTTTCGTCACCAAAGGCAATGGCTGGGCCGTAGTCTTTGGAACGGGCATGAATACTGAGTTGGGTAAAATCGCCCACCTTGTCGGCACTTCCGAACAAGCCGCTACGCCGCTGGAAAAGAAGCTTGCCGCGTTCAGCGGCCGCCTCATAAAAATAACCATAGGTTTGGTGGCGGTTATTTTTGCCGTAGGTGTAATGGGCGGGAAACCGCTTGTGGAAATGCTCGAAACCGCTATTGCGCTGGGCGTAGCCGCCGTGCCGGAGGGTTTGCCCATTGTGGCTACCCTCGCGCTGGCACAAGGAATGCTCCGGCTGGCTCGCCACAATGTGATTGTGCGCAAACTTTCGGCGGTGGAGACCTTGGGCGGAACCACGGTCATTTGTACCGACAAAACCGGAACGCTCACGCAAAACAAAATGGAGGTCGAAGCATTGGCCTCGCCGGGTGGCGCCTGGGCAAAGCGTGACGAAGAAACATCGCTTCCTGCCGGGCGCTTGCCCAAAGCGCAGT
>JADZFP010000446.1 GCA_020849825.1 Saprospiraceae bacterium | reverse complement strand
TTTATTTGAAGACGTCTGGCATGGTGAATGGTGGTGGCCCATGGCGCACAGCGGCTGGCTGGGGGTCGATCTTTTTTTCGTGTTGTCGGGTTTTTTGATCACGGGGATTTTGCTCGATACCCGGCAGCGCCCCAACTATTTCCGGGAGTTTTACCGGCGGCGGGCCTTGCGGATATTTCCCTTGTATTACGCAGTGTTGCTGTGGGCGGTTTTTGCCATCGTGGTTATCGATCAGGCGCCTTACCGGCTCTGGAAAGGCTACGACTCGCTGGCTTGGTATTTTGCTTTTTTGCCCAATGTCGCGCTGGCCCTGAAACAGGACTGGCTGTGGCAGACCAATTGGGCGGGACTGAGCCATTTGTGGTCGCTGGCCGTGGAAGAGCAGTATTATATTGTCTGGCCATTCGTGGTTTGGGTATTGCCCCGGCGCTGGTTGCTGCCGCTTTGCGCGGGAATTCTGATGTCGGGCGTGTATTTGCGTGAACTGACCGACCGGCAATTCGGTCAGCAATGGTCGATTGCTTCCTACGTATTGCCGTATTGCCGCATGGACGGTCTGGCGGCAGGAAGTTTGATCGCCATTGTTTTCCGTATGGAATTATTGAAAGTCACCAGTGCAGGGCATGCGATCGCCCGGGATCTGACTTTTATAAGCGGAATGTTGCTGTTTTACTGGCTGGTGGCAGAAAACTCGCACTGGCGGGGCACGTTCACGGCGTTCTTTTTTATCGGCTTTTTATACCTCGCCCTGTGTGAAAAAAGCGGTGTGCAACGCTTGTGCAACACCGCTTTTTTGCGCCATTTGGGGCAGTACAGCTACGGGCTGTACGTATTTCACCAAATGTTCCGGATGATCTATTTCTGGTGCTTTCGCCAGCCGCTCGAACAAACGGGCTGGCCGTTGCCGGTCGTACAGGCGATCTACATCGCTTTGGCATTCGGAGCGACTTACGGGTGCGCACGCCTCAGCTGGAAGTATCTCGAAAAACCCTTCCTCGACAAGAAGTAACGCCCCACACACGCATCACTTCTTAAAGAGGTGTACCCAGTTGCCCTGGTAGGCGAATTTTCCCGCGAGATCGTGTCCTTTCGCCTCCGGAGACGCCAGTCGGGCCACCTGCTGGTATTCCTGTGCAACGGGCGCCGAATCCGACGGCGTCGCATCGCCCTGCGCCACTGCTTCGGCGGCATAGCCGTGCAGTAAATGCGGCAACTGGCGCTTGAACAGGTCGGGATGCCCGAAAATATCGACCGCGATCACCTTGTCGCCGCACACGGCTACTATACCCACCACATCGGAGCGGTCGGCGAATTTGCCATCGAAAAATCGGAGATATGCGTCGCGCTGCGCTTTTTGCTCGCTTTCCGTGCGATCGAGCGCGGCATAGGCCTTGGTATTCGATTCAGCGCCATTGGCTTTCGTGATGTCGGCAACGGCGTCCCATACCTGCTGTTGGCTGCCGGTGCTTTGAACGGCTTTGCGTACGCGCGGACTGGCCACGTTGAAATAACCTTTGAAGGCAGCAACCTGTTTTTCCGCTTCCGGGGCGCTTTCATCGTAGTAGGATGAGCGGCCCGCTTCGACGCAAAAGACGTCGATGTTTTTCACTTCCAGGCCGGCAATGACCTGATCCTGGGCCACGACGCGGTCCTGATTGCCACCGGTCACCACGTCGCCGCTCATGAGGAAAACCGGCACGCCCGATTTGTTTTGCACGGTCAGGGCGTTGTACCACTGGGCTTCCTGGCGGCCGAATTGCTTGCGTTCGAGAATACGAAAGCCTCGGGTTTCCATTGCTTCACCGAGCGTTTTCAGGCTGGTGAGATCGCCTTGTGCGGCAATCGTGGCCGCGTCGGCGGCGATAGGGTAAAGGCGCAGGTTTTGGTATTGCCATTCGGGGTTGGCTTCGTCGACGAGCGCGAGACCGTATTTTTCAGCGGAGGAAGTTGCTGTAACGTTGCTGACGGCATCCTTTGGGTCGTTGGCGCAGGAAGCGAGGAGCAGGGCCAGAATGGGTACGAGGGCTATTTTTTTCATATTGAACAAGCGTTTTCGTGAAATCGAATCATCAAAACTAAGGAACGCAGCGACAAGACTCAATGTTTTTTGGACGAATGGCGGCGAGGGTATGATTTTTAAAAAAAATTCAATGTCGTTGTAACATCCTTTTCGCAGGGGCGTCTTCTGTTTACATTGCCCCGATAATCAAACGGACGCACAAATACGACCGAATGAACTGGACGATCTTCAACCAACAAATTTTCCCGATCCGGCACAAGCTCTACCGCTTCGCCCTGCGCATCACGGGTAACGCCCCCGATGCGGAAGATGTGGTGCAGGAAGTGCTCGAAAGGGTCTGGAAAACGCCGGCGGAACAATCGTCCAACGTACAAAACTGGGAAGCCTGGTGCATGACCCTGACGCGCAATCGCTCCCTCGACCGCAATCGCTCGCGCTCGCTGCGCCGTACCGCCACCCTCGACGGGCTGGCCGAACGCAGCAGCGAGCACCCGGGACCCGCCCGGTCGGCTGAAATCAGCGACCTGGCGACCCAGGCCCGGCGGATGATGGACGAACTGCCCGAAAAACAACGCATGGTGATGCACCTCCGGGATGTGGAAGAACTGAGTTATGAGGAAATTGCAGAAACCCTCCAGATCTCGCTGGATCAGGTGAAAGTCAATCTTCATCGCGCCAGAAAAGCCATCCGCGAACAACTTCTTAAACTGGAATCCCAAATCGCCTGATAACCAAAATAATAAAACCTGTTTCGAGAACACCCACCCTCCTTTCTCCAAATAACCAAAACCCCAAACCCAAAACCTGAATCAAATCATGAAATACGAACAGATCAGCGCACTTCTGGAAAAGTACTGGGACGGCGACACTTCGCTCGAAGAAGAACGCCTGCTGAAAGCCTACTTTTCAGCCGGTCAGATCGACGAGCGCCTGCGTCAGATAGCCCCGCTTTTTGCCGCGATCCGGCAGGAACAGGCCGTAGAATGGCAACGCGACACGGTCATGAAGGTCCAGGCAGGCCCGAGCGTCGTCTGGCGCCGCTTGGCCGCCGCCGCTGCCGCCCTTGTTCTGCTTGCCGCCGGCTGGTGGTGGCTGAGCCAGCCGGTCGTACCCGATCAAAACCTGCCCCTGGCCGACAACGACACCAAACTGGAAACCCCGGCCGACCTGCCCAAAGCGGAAAACCTGCCCGCAACACCCGCTCCGACAGTGGCTTTGCAGGCAAGCGTTCAGCCGGCAAAACCCCGCATCGCCAAAAAAACGGTTAAAACGCTGACTGAAGAGCCGGCCGTCTCCGATGCCGAAACGGAAAAAGCGCTGGAAGAAATCAAAGCCGCATTGTCTCTGATTTCCTCCAAACTGAACAAAGGCAAACGGGAAGCCACCAAAAACCTGCACGAAATACAAACCCTCGACAAAGTTATCAAAACGCCCTCCGAAGGCTGAATATCAATCAACACCGACAATTATCAACGAACACTTCAAATTCAATCAGGCTATGAAAAAGTTAGTTTTGATCCTGCTCGGCTTTGCCTGGATGACCCAGGCCGCACAAGCCCAGAACGACGCCATCACGCGTTTCTTTGAAAAGTACATGGAAGACGAGCGCTTCACCGTCGTCTTCGTCGCCCCCAAACTGTTCGACATGGTCGGTAAAATCGAAACCGACGACCCCGAATGGGAAACCTACCGCGAAGTAGTGGGCGACCTGACCGGCCTGCGCGTCCTCACGGCCGACAGCATCGGCGACGGCGTGGCCCTGTACAAAGAAGCCCTCAGCAAAGTGCCGGCCAACGAGTACAGCGAGTTGCTCACGGTACGCGACGGTCAGGAAAACGTCCGCATCTGGGTCAAAGACTCCGGCAACATCATCCACGAACTCCTGCTGCTGGTCGGCTCCCCCGACGAATTCGTGCTGCTCAGCCTTACCGGCAAAATCGACCTCGACAAAATTTCCACCCTGTCCAAAGCCCTCGACGTAGACGGCATCGACCAACTGGAAAAAGTCAAAAGCAAAAATTAATTCAGCAGGGTTTATAAGGGTTTATTTGGTTGATAAAGGTTTATAAGGGTGATCGTATCCCTTTTTATAAACCCTTATCAACCTAATAAACCCTTATCAACCCTAATTCTCAACCTTCTTCCACCATGAAATACTTCTTTCTTAGCCTGATCATGTTCCTGGCTGCCCAGACCTTGCGGGCGCAGGACTACGGCCTTTACTGGAAATACAAAGACTACGACGGGGCCATTGCCGCGACCGTGCCGGCCTGGGCGATACATATCGGCACCTGGTTTATCGAAGATCGAGAAGAGCGTAAACTGGCCCAGAAGGTGGGAAAGGTGCGGGTATTGTTTTTTGAAGACGGCAGCCCGATCACCCCGCGCGATACCCGGCGTTTTGCACGCAAGGCCAAACGCCGCGGACTGGAGGAATTGCTCACCGTTCGTGATGGCAAGACGCACGTAAAAGTAATGGCCAAGGAACGCCGCAACGGCAAGGGAATCCGCAAGGTGGTCGTGTTTGTCGATTCGCCCGACGGGTTTGCCCTGGTGAGCGTGCGCGGCCGCCTGCGTTACGACGACCTCAAAAAGGTGCTCGACGAATATGGCAGCGACAAGAAACCCGGCAAGGACCAAAAGGGCGGAGAAGATCCGCTGTTCAAGATACCGGTTTCCAAATCCTGAGCCGCAAGCACTAAATAAAAAACGGCCCATCGCAACTGACGATGGGCCGTTTTTTTATTCCGGGAGCCGTTTTTACTCTTCGTCTCCCTCTTCAAATTTGCGGGTGTAGCCGGCGTCTTCCATCGACTCATTGTCGGGTTCCCAGTCGTCGCCGCCATTGCGCGGGGGGCGTTTGCCGCTGGCAATGCGCACTTTGTCGCCGATGGGTTTGGCCGGGCGCTCGTCGGTACCGGGGAAAGCTTCGCCGTCGCCGCCTTCGAGCGGAACCTCCTTGCCGGCATTGGCGATGTTTTTGCCGTCGATGCTTTTGGTCGCATGCGGCACCAGGCGGAGGCGTTGTTTATCGATCAGTTGACCGGTAACGATACAAATGCCGTAGGTTTTGTTTTGGATGCGCAACAAGGCGTTTTTCAGGTCTTGCACGTGACGTTGCTGGCGAGCGGCCATACGCTGTAGCAATTCCAGATCGGTGTGGGCGGTAGAGTCGTCGTACCAATCGCCCCCTTGCTGATTAAAGCCGTTTTCGTTGAGTTCGGCGATCTGCTGATTCGTGAAATCCAATTCTTCCTGGGCTTTGGCGATCTTTTCGTCGATCAAAGTTTTGAATTCCTGCAGTTCCTCATCGCTGTACCGTACTTTCGGTTCGTTAACCATAATCGAGGTTACTGTTTAAGTGAAGAAGGTAGTGGTTCGGTTTTGGGCGGCAAAATTAGACCAAAAAACTTTGGCACAAGGCACACGGTGAAAAATTTGATGTTTGCTTAAATTGATTTTTAGCAAAATTCATTTTGCCTGAATGCCCGATTCATAAAAATCATCATTTGCCTTGCGCCTGCTTTAAGCAAAAAAATAAAGTGGCCCATCAAACGGGAAAAAAGCGAAAAGGTTGCCCTGCCACCACCCGGAAATAGGAAAAAATGTGTTCCGCTCATGTCTTGAAAACCGAAGGAAGTTTCGGTTGGGCGGCAAAATTATCCCTACCTTTGTCCGATATTTTTTGGAAACAACCCAATGGCCGAAGAAAAATTTGTTTGAGTCGGTATAATTGCCCTAACCACATTCCACAAAATGGTCGATACAAAAACGACAAGCCGCACCCCGAAAACCAATGGCGCCCCGGGCTTTAACCGGGAAGAAGTTTTGCAGGATTTCCGCATTTGCTGCCTGAGCCGTGAAGCCAGCGTGATTGCCCGAAAAGAAGTGCTCAATGGCCGCGCCAACTTCGGAATTATCGGCGATGGCAAGGAAGTGGCCCAGGTCGCCATGGCCAAAGCCTGGCAAAAAGGCGATTTCCGTTCGGGGTACTACCGCGACCAGACCCTTATGCTGGCCCTCGGCCTCATGAATCTCGACGAGTTTTTCGCCCAGCTCTACGGCGATCCCTACAACGATCCCTTCTCCGGCGGCCGCCAGATGAATTGCCATTTCGCCACGGCCTTCGTGGATGAACAGGGCAATGTCCTCGACCTTAAAAACCGCTTCAACATCTCCTCCGATATCGCTCCTACCGCCGGCCAGATGGCCCGCGGACTGGGACTGGCATTCGCCTCCAAAAAATTCCGCGAAAACCCTGCGATCTGCGGCAATCTGTCCGACCAGGGCCGCGAAGTCGCTTTCGTTACCATCGGCGATGCCTCCACTTCCGAAGGCGCTTTCTGGGAAACCATCAACGCCGCGGGCGTTCTGCAGGCTCCCCTGGCCGTGAGCGTCTGGGACGATGGCTACGGCATCTCGGTGCCCAAAAAATACCAGACAACCAAAGAAAGTATCTCGGAGGTCCTCTCGGGTTTCGAAGGCGAGAACGGACTGGCCATGCACATCGGTAAAGCCTGGGACTATCCCGGACTTGTACAACTTTACCGAAAGGGTATCGCTCAAATGCGCGACTCGCACCAGCCGGCCCTGTTCCATATTCAGGAAGTGACCCAGCAACTCGGGCACTCCACGTCCGGCGACCACCGGCGTTACAAAAGCCCCGAGCGGCTGGCCTTTGAGGAGCAGTTCGACTGCAACCGCCGCATGGCCGAATGGATGATCGACGCCGGCCTGGCCACTGTCGAAGAAATTGAAGCCATCAAAGCCGCGGCCAAAAAAGAAGCCAACGACGCCGCTGCACGCGCCTATCGCGCCTATCACGACAAAGTTGCCACCCTGCACAGCCAGCTCGATACCCTGCTCGGCGCCGCCCGGCAGACAGCCATCGACCCTGCCCGCCTCGATCAGTTGATACAGGATTTCGCCGCCAAACGCGAACCCCTTCGCTTCGAACTGGTACAACTCG
>JADZFP010000445.1 GCA_020849825.1 Saprospiraceae bacterium | reverse complement strand
TTGTCGTTAATTTGTATTTGCAATACTATGAAGTTTTTCAAATTTAGATATTTATTAAAACAACCTGTATAATTCTGATTTACAATTATATAGCCTGGCTTTTTATTTTTCTTAAATATTAAATTATTTCCGGAGAATTGTACCTGGACTTCCGGACAAGCAATGCTGAGAAGCAATTTACCTTTGTTGCCAAAGATTTGGAATATGCAAGCCATTTTGATCCGCAATGCACGAATGATCAACCGAGGTGCAACCTTAAAAACTGACCTTTTGATCAAAGACGGGCGAATTGCCCGGATAGCCCCTCAAATAGACGCCAATGCCGATATCGAACTCGATGCCACCGGGAATCTCGTGTTGCCCGGCATTATCGACGACCAGGTGCATTTTCGCGAACCCGGTCTGACGCACAAAGCCAGCATTCAAACCGAAAGCCGTGCCGCGGTGGCAGGAGGTGTAACTTCTTTTATGGAAATGCCAAATGTGCAGCCCCCTTCTGTCACACAAGAGTTGTTGGAACGAAAATATCAGATCGGCGCCGAGACATCTCTCGCCAATTACTCCTTCTATATGGGGGTCACCAACGATAATTATGAGGAGGTCATGCGAACAGACGCCTCAAAAATTTGTGGCATCAAGATTTTCATGGGCAGCAGTACAGGCAATATGCTGGTCGACAACCCCAATACCCTTGAACGGATTTTTGCGGATGCACCAACCCTGATCGCTACGCACTGTGAAGACGAACAGACTGTACTGCATCAACTCGAGGCGTATAAAAAACGCTACGGCGATCATCTGACGGCCGCTTTTCATCCGCGCATCAGGAATGCAAAAGCCTGTTACCTGTCCTCATCTTTTGCTGTGTCGCTGGCTAAAAAGCATAATACCCGCTTGCATATTTTACACCTGACAACTGCCCGCGAACTGGACCTCTTTGACAATAAAACGCCCCTGGAAAAAAAGTTGATCACTTCTGAGGTGTGCGTACATCATTTGTGGTTTCACAGCGGCGATTACGCTCGCCTGGGCAACCTGATCAAGTGTAACCCAGCCATTAAAGGAAAAAAGGAACGCGACGCACTATTTCCGGCATTGCTGGACGATCGGCTGGATATAATCGCTACGGATCATGCACCGCACACCTGGGACGAAAAAGCGCAGGATTATCTCAAAGCGCCTGCCGGCCTGCCCCTGGTGCAACATAGTCTGAACGTAATGCTCGAATTTTACCACCAGGGTAAAATTTCACTGGAAAAAATTGTCGAGAAAATGTGTCACGCACCTGCCATCGCTTTCCGGGTAAAAGATCGCGGTTTCCTGGACGAAGGCTGCTGGGCCGACCTGAGCATTGTCGATCCGGACGAGCAATGGACGGTCAGCCCTGACAACATTTACTACAAATGCGGATGGTCGCCTTTTTCGAAAAAACAGTTTCGGGGAAGGGTAAAGACCACCATCGTCAACGGCCATTTGGCGTGGCACAACAAGCACTTTAATGAAACGCAAATGGGGCAGCGCCTGCTGTTCAACCGGTAGGCGCTCCATACCTTTGCGCCCGCCCATCACCGGCGCCTGAAAATTATTTATCGATTATGAAAGAACTCAAATCTTATTTCGAGGCAAATAAAGACCGTTTCCTCGACGAATTACTTGATCTGCTGCGCATCCCGTCCATCAGTGCCGATCCCAAATACGCCCCCGACGTGCGCAGGATGGCAGAAGCCACAGCCGAACACCTTAAAAAAGTCGGGGCCGATCAGGTCGAAATTTTCCCAACAGACGGGCACCCGATCGTCTACGGTGAAAAAATGGTCGATCCCAAGGCGCCGACCGTGCTGGTATACGGCCACTACGACGTCCAGCCCCCGGACCCGCTCGATTTGTGGGACAGCCCACCCTTCGAGCCGGTCGTAAAAAAGACCAAATTGCATCCGCAGGGCGCTATTTTCGCTCGGGGCGCCTGCGACGACAAAGGGCAGTTCTTTATGCACGTCAAAGCTTTCGAAATGATGATGCAGCAAAACAAGCTCTCCTGCAACGTCAAATTCATGATCGAGGGCGAGGAAGAAGTCGGATCGAAAAATCTGGAAAAATTCTGCCGCGACAACCGGAAGAAACTGTCCTGCGACGTAGTCCTCATCTCTGATACCAGCATAATCGACAACCAGACGCCCAGCCTGACGGTCGGGTTGCGCGGCTTGTGCTACATGGAAGTTGAGGTTACCGGCCCCAACAAAGACCTTCATTCCGGCGTATATGGCGGCGCAGTAGCCAACCCGGTCAATGTACTTTGCCAAATGATCGCTTCCTTGCACGATAGCAAGCGCCGCATCACTGTCGAAGGATTTTACGACGACGTGGAGAAGGTCAATGGTAAAGAACGAAAGGCCATGAACGAGGCGCCTTACGACGAAAAGCAGTACATGAAGAGCCTCGGCGTCGCCGAACTGATGGGCGAAAAAGGCTTCACGACCATCGAAAGAACGGGTATTCGTCCGACACTCGACGTGAACGGTATATGGGGTGGCTATATCGGCGAAGGCGCTAAAACCGTACTCCCTTCCAAAGCTTTTGCCAAAATCTCCATGCGCCTGGTGCCGAATCAGGACCCGAAAAAAATCGAGAAACTCTTCGCCCGGCATTTCGAAAAAGGGGCCCCCAAATCGGTCAAGGTTAAGGTGACCGCCCATCACGGCGGCTACCCGGTTGTGGTGCCCACCAATTCTGTCGAGTACAAAGCGGCCGAAAAAGCCATGGAACAAGCCTTCGGCAAAAAGCCCCTGCCGCAGCGCGGCGGCGGCAGTATCCCGATCGTCGCCATGTTCGATCAGGTACTCGATGCCCGCTCGGTACTGATGGGTTTCGGCCTCGATTCCGACGACATCCATTCGCCTAACGAGCACTATGGCCTCTACAACTATTACAAAGGCATCGAAACGATACCTTACTTCTACCAATTTTATGCCTCGTTTAAAAAGAAGTAAAGCCTCCACCAATCATTTATCACACAACTATTATCACTCATTATGAAAAAAATCCTCTTGCTCGCCATCCTGGCACTGATTGCTTTGAGCGCCCAGGCCCAAAAAAATGGCGATAAAAAAGCCAAGCCGGCTGCGAAAGACGGCGTAATCACCGTAGAAGAAGCCCAGGCCCAAAAAAATGGCGACAAAAAAGCCAAGCCGGCTGCCCCCCAAATCAGCCTTAAAACCGGCGCCGACAGCGCCAGCTACGCTTACGGTATCGTATTGGCCAGCAGTGTACGCCGTCAAATGAGCGCCGATCTGAACACCGAAGCCCTGCTGGCCGGCCTTCGCGCCGCGCTTGCCGACGACAGCACCTTGATCAAGGCCGACGACGCCAACCGCGTTTTCACCGATTACAACCGCCAGGCGCAGGCCAAAGCCGGTGAAGCCAGCAAAGTCGCCGGAAAGAAATTTCTGGAAGAAAACAAAAAACGCGCCGGCGTAGTGACGACCGCCAGCGGACTGCAGTACGAAATCCTTAAAAAAGGTACCGGCACCGCTCACCCCGCCGCTACCGACAAGGTAAAAGTGCACTACCACGGCACCAATATCGACGGCTCCGTTTTCGACAGCAGTGTGGAGCGCGGCCAGCCCATCACTTTCGGACTCAACCAGGTCATCAAAGGCTGGACCGAAGGTGTGCAATTGATGCATGTGGGTGATAAATTCAAATTCTTCATCCCGAGCGACCTGGCCTACGGCGAGCGCTCTCCGAGCCCGAAGATCAAACCGAATTCCACTCTGATTTTTGAAGTGGAATTGCTGGAAATCAAACCGAGCAATTAATTACCTGTAAGCCGGGGAGGCCCTCGGCCACATATATCTTTACGCAAAGCGCGCCAGGAGAATAATCCCTGGCGCGCTTTGTGGCTTTCCGTGACTTTTATCTTTTGAATACGGCAATTCCCTTACAAATATTGAACATGCCCCATCTGCATCGGCATACCAAAATTGTTGAGCCCCCAGATGGCGCCGTTATGATCGATACTGTAGTAAAATCCGTTGGGAAACATGTACAACCAGGCAAACGCCGGATTCATGGAAGCAACGCGGGTGGCTACCAGGCTTGAAAAATTGGTTACGGGATTGACCATAACAACCTGATTGCCAGGTGTAACAAAATAACTGTTCATGTCGCCGTTAAAATAACACCGGGCCACATACTGTTGCGGCGGAGGGGGTGGGGGAGGCGGGGGCTCCGGCCGTCGTGGTTTCTCCGGCTCCGACGGGCGATCGTCCAGATCGCGGGCAATATTGAACAAAGCCAGTTTCAGCGAGTTAAATTCTTTTTCTTCTGCTACGCCGGCGAGCCGGCGGCGTTTGAACTCCGACCAGTTCCCTTTTTGCAAATAAACCTGATCCTGCAAATCGCGAAAATGCCCTGCATCGGAATACTCCAGCAGCAGCTGAATCGCCTTGTCGATCTCGTTTTCGCCAATTAATTCGCGGACGCGTTGGGTATCGGGTTTCATATCTCGGTTTTGTGCCGGCAAAAATTTGCAATTCCGGGCGAATATTTTTCTTTTGCCCGAACTATTCCACATTCCATGACTCAAACGCACTATCGAGCACTCGTGATGCTGGTCGTTTATCTGATCCTGCGATTTATCGGAGGCTCATTCGGCCAACTCGTTTTGTATCCGGTCACTTTGCTGGTCACCTTTCTTCATGAATTCGGCCATGCTCTTGGCGCTTTGCTAAGCGGCGGTTCCGTGGTCGGACTGAATATCGCGCCCGACGGCAGCGGCTACACAACGACCCGCGGCGGCAGCGCCGCCCTGATTTTAATGGGCGGCTACCTGGGTAGCGCTATCCTGGGCAATATTCTCTTTTACATCGGCGTGCGAAAAAAAACGCTTACCGACACAACTCTGAAGGTGCTGGCAGGCCTTATGGCCTTCTCGGGCATCATCTGGTTTGAATCCTTTGTTAGCACCGGATTGTTGTTTGTCTTTGCTGTTTCGCTTTGGCTTATCGCTGCCCGCACCAACTGGGACCAGGACGTTTTGATGTTCCTCGGTCTGGCAGCGGTGTTGTACATTATTCAGGACTTCCGGGTAGGCCCCCAAAGCGACCTGGCGAAATACGAACAAGTGGTCGGCATCTTTCCCGCGCAGGTCTGGACGTACATTTGGCTTGGCGCGGCAGCAATACTGTTTTACCTGAACCTCCGCCAGATTTTCGGCAGGCGTTTTTTCAAAATGTAACGAATGTTTAAAAAAATATCTCTTCGCAGAATGTCTCACCTGCTGGTGGGGTATATGTTGCTTGCATTCAGCTGGTGGGCGGTGCATTTGTGGGTACAAAACGACCTTTTGCTGCAAAAACAAATAGAATTGTTGGAGTGCCAGTTTTCACGCAACGACACGCGCGGCGTCAATCTGAGCGCACTGGAAGAAACCGCCGAATACAAAAAAATCGTACACA
>JADZFP010000444.1 GCA_020849825.1 Saprospiraceae bacterium | reverse complement strand
TTCCCATTCCGAACAGAGTCGTTAAGCTCGCCAGCGCCGATGGTACTGCGGTTGATGCCGCGGGAGAGTAGGTCGATGCCAACTCAAATTACAAGCCCTTGTCGCGCTAACGCGGCAAGGGCTTCTTATTTGTACCTGCAACAAACACAAGTATCACTCCTTGGCCCCAAATCGGACCCGTGGATCCGCCAACGCAAACAATATGTCCGATAACAAACTCCCAATGACCGTTAATACCGCAGATAGCAGCATGATCGCAAAAAGAACCGGAAAATCCCGGGAGTTGAAAGCTTCCTGCGTTTTGAGACCCATGCCCGGAAACCCGAACATGTATTCAACTACCAGCGAACCGGCAAAAATGGCCGGAAAAACGCTGGCAAATACTGTAATGATCGGAAATAATGCATTGCGAAAGGCATGGCGCCAGTAAACGAGATCTTCCGGCACTCCCTTCGCCCGGGCTGTTCGGATAAAATCCTGGCCGATCACCGCCAGCATCCCGCCTCTCATTTGCATGGCCAATACAGCCAAAGCATGAAGTGTCAGGGTTAATACTGGCAGAACAAACTTGTCCGCATTCTCAACCACCCAGGTAACAAAAGGTTTGTTGCTGCCGCACCAGGGACTTCCTAATGGTATGCCATGAATCAGATGCAAGCCGTAACCCGGCGTTGCCAGCCACAATATTAACATGCTGCCCAACCAAAAGGTCGGTAGGGCATACAGAAATAACAGGCCGCGCCGGGTCCATTTTTCCGACTGCCTGCCTTGCTGACGCACCATATCGACACCCAATGGAACCGCCAGCAAATAAGCCAGCAACAGCGCAAGCCCGTTGAGCAACAAAGTCGGAGGGATATAACACGACAATGCTGACCATACCGTTGGCTTTCCGAGAGCATAGGATACTCCGAAATCAGCACGTAAAATGCCTGTTAGCCAATGATGATACTGGTTGTCAGCACCGTGCCAATGAAATGACGGAACAGGGAGCAGACTTGTATTGCTTCGTTGATCTATCTGAACCGCTAAATCGTTCAAGGCTGAAATTTGCCCCACAAGAGGCATGTTTTTGTCTTCAATCGTATATGCAGCCGTGCTTAGAGAATCCAGCGCCCTGAACATGTCTTTTTTGTCGTACAAACTGACAAACCCCGAGAGGGCCAGCCGGAGCGAAGCGGAAGAGGAAAATGCGGTGTCGGGCATCCCCTCGAATGTCCGAATACAAACCGCCAATTGTTTTTCATAGCGGTCGACCAGGCTCCAGTCACCGCATTGAAGCGCCAGGCCACTAAGGAGTTTGCGGCGTTCGGATGGAAAAAAAAGATGCAGGGTGTCTGGTAATATGTCAGACTGGATCGAAAAATAAAAAACGGGTTTGTCGAGACCCAGTTTGCGGGCATTCTCTGCGTACGACCTGGCTTGCGCTTCCGGATCAAGCGAACCGGACAGGTTTTCACCGTAAATCTGACTAACCGGATCACCCGGCGCACACTTGCTCAACCCGAAGGTAATCAGGGTAATAACCAGCAAAGTTGGCAATGCCAGCAAAAGACGTCGGAGAACATACCGGAGCATGGTACAAAAGTGCAGAAAGCGCCGGTTACAGGAAAGGATTGTATTCTTTTTCGTGTCGGATTGTTGTGGCAGGGCCGTGTCCCGGATACACAACCGTAGGATCTGGCAGCGTGAACAATTGTGTCCGGATACGCTCGATCAGGGTATCAAAATCACCTCCAGGCAGATCGGTTCGCCCGATACTTTCCATAAACAAAACATCACCGGCCAGAACAAACCCGCCTTCCCGGCAATAAAACGAGATGCTGGCAGGGGAATGACCGGGCGTATACAAGATCTCCAGACGGGTATTGCCAAAAGCCACCACATCGCCCGCTTCCAAAAAACGGTCCGGCGCAGGAGACGGTTCGGCATTCGGGATGCCGTACATCAGGCAAGCAGCCGGATAACGTTCGAGTACAGGTAATTCGCCCCGGTGTATCTCCAGGCCCAGTTGCCACTCACGGTGGACAAACTGATTACCCAAAACATGATCCAGGTGACAATGGGTATTGATCAGGCGAACAGGCCGAAGACCTTCATTCCGGATAAAATCGCGCAAAGCTGTTTTTTCCTGCGGCATATAACAGCCCGGATCGAATATGGCGCAATCCCCCGTCTCGTCGTACACGACGTAGGTATTCTCGGCAAAGGGGTTAAATTCGAAAATTTTTACCTGAGTCATGGCGGTAATAGTGTGGATTATATCACTTGAAAACCGTGGACGTAAGGATCGTCGTCGTCAAGCAGAATGGTATTGTACCCTGTTACGATTGCCCAACCCTCGATAGAAGGGCGGATGGCGGCCCGCCCTGCGACGGAACACTCTTCTTCAATCCGACCGGTAAAAGTGGAGCCAATGATGCTTTCATGCACAAACGAATCGCCCGGTTTCAGCCGACCTTTGGCATACCACTGCGCCATACGCGCACTGGTACCCGTGCCGCAAGGAGAGCGGTCGATCGCCTTGTCGCCGTAAAATACGGCATTGCGGGCCGTCGACGACGGATGCAGAGGCGCCCCCGTCCAGAGCACGTGGCTGAGCCCCTGGATCGTTGGGTTTTCGGGGTGTACAAAGCGGTGTTGTTCGTTGAGTCGTTTGCGTATTTCGCGGGCCCAGGCAATCAATTGGTCCGCCCGGAAATGCTCCAGTCCGGGGAAGTTCTCCTGCGGGTCGACGATAGCGTAAAAATTTCCCCCGTAGGCCACATCGACCACTAACTGACCCAGTTCCGGGCACGCTACCCCGATCTGTTCGGCGGCAAGAAATGCCGGCACATTGGTCAGCTTGACCGACTTGACCTTTTTCCCTTCCTGCCGGTATTCCACCAGCACCAGCCCGGCAGGTGTTTCGAGGCGCAATTTGCCCGGTACTTTTGGGCTGACCAGGCCTTGCTCGATAGCGATCGTCACCGTACCGATCGTGCCGTGCCCGCACATGGGCAGGCAACCGCTGGTTTCAATAAACAGAACGGCGACATCGTTGGCAGGATCATGCGCCGGGTAAAGGATGCTGCCGCTCATCATGTCGTGGCCCCGGGGTTCGAACATGAGCCCGCGCCGTATCCAGTCGTATTCCCGGAGAAAATGTTGTCGTTTTTCGCTCATATTGGCCCCTTCCAGTATGGGGCCTCCACCGGCCACCAGGCGCACGGGGTTGCCGCAAGTGTGCGCATCGACGCAGAAAAAGGTTTTGACAGCCATGTTGCAAAGATGTCGGAACTACGCCAACACTCAACGCACCAGCAATCTTTTTTCTGCAATACCGGCTGCTGTGTGTACCCGGACGGTATACAACCCGCTCACCCAGTCTGAAACGACGATGCGCGTAGCGCTGTCGGAATCGGCGGCAATCGTGCGGACGACCTGTCCCAGGCCGTTTACTGCCTCGATTTTTTCTACGGCCAGATTGCCGGTATACAACACCGTTTCATCGCTGGCGGGATTGGGATACAGGCGAATCGCCCGGTCGAGCGCCGGGTCGAGCGTTTTTACACTCTGAACCGTTTTAATCCAAAGGGTGTCCTGCACCACGCCATCCATGGCAATCGGGTCGCCATCAGCATCGACGGCTTGCAAACCCGCTACGTTTACGGTGAAAGGAACTGTGTTGTTGGAGGCACGATCGATGATATCTACAATAATAATAAAATCGGCTTCAAATACCACATTGGCAATACGGCCATATCCCGAAGCGCCGGTTCCGTTGCGGTGTACAAAACCCATGTCGTATTGGCGGCGCGGGTAAATATCCTTGGCCATGAACATGGTGTTCAGGGGGGAGCCGAAGAAGGGGTTGCCGTCGTACAATGATTCCGGGTCGTGATTGACGAATTCCGGATAGCGCAAGGCAAAGGCGAGTCCGTACAGGTTGAGCGCCGGATTGGTTGCATGACCAACCATGACATCGGCGCTGATACTGAGCGGAGACGGGTTGTTTGGGTCGACATAGATCGTATCCTGATCGAACTGCACCCAAACTTTGGGATGGCTGGCAGAGGGCGCCGCGACCAACGTATCGATTGCCGCGTAGTGCTGTTCGATCGGGTCGGTATCGAATACGTCTACTTTCCCGTTGCCATCGCAGTCGAGGTGTTTGTAATTGACGCCTACGCCAGTGTGTTCGTTCCAGTTTGGAGCAAATTGCGGGGTCCAGGAGGTATTGGCGAATGGCCGGGGCAGCCCCTCGTCGTTGTAACCGACGCCTATATTCAACAGGTCATATACGTTGGCTTTTTTGTCACCATTGGCATCGCCGGGCATCACGTAGTCGGTACCGTTGGGCAACGGCGCTGTCACAAGGCTCAGGGCATCGGTCACGACAAGTTTGATTACTGAGGATACGTTGCTGCCGTTTTTCCAGGCCGTCAGGTTGCTGCGATATATGCCGCTTTCTGCGTAAAAGTGAGAAACCGTATCCCAGTCGGTTCCCTGAAACAGGGGCGTGCCGTCACCAAAATCAAGCTGGGTAAAGTAGTAGTCGGCCGACTGATTGTGAAATACCACGAGAAAACCGCCGTCGGGTGTGCCGGACACGACCTCGACATACATATCGGCCACACAGCTGGTGCCGCTGCCGCATTGGCCAGCCCACCAGCCGGCAACGCCTGCTGCCATAGCCTCGCATTCGTTGCCGTAGGTCACGCCATCGCATCCGCATACGGGAGCGAACAGGTTGGGACACAAGCTCGAACCATCGGCGAGCAAAGGGTTGGAACAACCCGGCTCGGGCAGGTTGAGCTGCTGGCAGCGGGTAGTGGTGCAGGTCAGTCCGTCTTCGTCCGTTATTTCGTATTGCGCGCAAATATTGTACACGCCGTAATTGGTCAAAGGATAGGTAAACTCCGGGGTTTGGGCCAGTACCTGATTGGTTTTGCTGTTAAACCATTGTACCGAACTCACCGTGCCGCCGGTCCCGCTGATCGGGTAGAGCTTTCCGTAGAGGGTATTGCCGATCGCGGTCACTTTTACATCATAATTGCACCAGTTGGGATTGATGGAGCTGACAAACACATTTTGACACAGGTCGTCGGCGCAACCGTTGCCATCCATTACTGTGAGACAAACAGTGAAATAGCCTTCGTGCGGAAAAGTATGCTCCACAGTGGCTCCTGTGGCAGTGGAGCCGTCGCCAAAATCCCAGCTGCATATCTGGGCCTGCGCGTCGTATACGTCTGCCTGAAAACTGAGCCGAAAGCTGTTGTCCGGATCGGTCGCATAACCGAAATCGGCTTTGCAGGGAAGATTGGCAGAGATACAGGTCAGGTTGACCACCTCGATGCCTTCATTCGGGCAGCTACCCGGCAAACCGGTGGGCTCGCTGCTGAAACTGATGGTTTGTCCGCCGATCAGGTTGCCGGCGCCTCCAATGGCACGCAAGATCTCGCCGTTGTCCAGATCGATGATTTTGGCGCCGCAACCCGGCTGCGTACTGGCCACCCAGCCTACGCGATCGCATTGCGCGAAGAGTCCTGCTGCCGGCAGCAACAGGAAGCTTAAACCCAGTAAACAGCGTAGCGTGGAGTGCATAGGAGCAGGTTTTAGAAATATAAGTATACAAAGATTCGGACAATATCGACAGCGAACAAGAACATTTTTCTAAACTTGCCGGAACTAATTTTGTTCAATAAACGAGACAATTATTTGGTTGTCAAAAAAATACGGCGCCAGGCATGTTTAGCGAAAAACTGCTCGTTTTACTCTCTACTTTTTCAAAATACGACCTGAACCGGTTTCGTAAGTTCCTTTTATCGCCGTATTTCAACGAACAGGAAGACCTGATTCGGCTTTTCGACCTGTGCAACATTGCTGTCCGAAAGGGCCCGGATGCTGTAGCGACGCTGGATAAAAATCAGGTTTGGCGCGGGTTATACCCCGGGAAAAAGTTCGATGACGCGCATCTTCGGCGTTTGGCCTCGGAGCTCACCCAACTTGCCTTGCAATTCAAGGCGCTTGAAACAAGGGCGCAAAACCCGGTACAGGAATGGCTGGAACTCCAGAAGTCGCTCGAACAACCCGAACTAAGCAAACACCTCGGCGGAGTGGAGCGGCAGATCAAAAAAAACATGGAAGAATCCGCCCTGCCGGCGACGAACTATTATCTGACCGGCTTCCAGTTGCACTGGAATATTTTTAACCGGGCGTCCAAAGTAGTTTCCAACACGGATTTCATGCAGAAACTACTTCCTGCTGACCAGTTTCTGGATTACTTCTATATCGTTCAAAAATTAAAGTTTTACGTCTCGTGGCTTATCTACCAGGGATTTCGCGCTACCGAGGAAAAGGTGCCTATTCCTGCCGGTTTTTGGGATTATGTTAAAAACGAGCGATTTGAATCTGTGCCCCTGATCGCAATCTACCAGGATGCGATCCTCTCATTATCCCATCCGGAAGAAGAAGAGCATTTTACCCGCTTGCTGGATAAGCTGGACCGGCTGGCGCACGGGCTGGCAAAAGAGGACTTGAGAGAATGCTACTATATTGCACAGAACTACTGTGCTTTTAAGGTCAACCAGGGTAAAACAGAGTACTATCTGGTTTTTTGGAGTTTGTTTAAAAATATTATTAGGCTGGGCATTCTGCTTGAAAACAACCAGCTGTCGGAAGGGGTATTTAAAAATATTATCACCAGCAGCCTTCGGGTAGGCGAGTACTCATGGGCAGAAAATTTTATTCAGGAATACTCCATTTACCTGCCTGTATCCATTCGCGAAAATGCCCGGACGTTTAATCTCGCCAACCTTTACTCTCATCAAAAACAACACGCAAAGGTCATTGAACTGCTTCGCGACGTGGAATACAGCGACGTAGTGTATTCACTCGGCGCCAAACTTATTTTGATCCGCACCTATTTCGACTCGGGCGAATGGCTGGCCCTCGATTCGCTCATCGACAGTTTCCGCATCTTCCTGCGCCGCAACAAAGTCATTTCCAAAACGCTCAAACGCGAATACAACAACTTCCTGAACTTCGTCAAAAGGCTGACCACGCTCCATATGGCCGACGACAAAACCATAGCCGCCTTTCGCCGGCGGGTAATGGCGGCTTCGGCCAATACGCCCAAAAAATGGCTGCTCGAAAAAATTGCCGAAATCGAAGGCGCATAGCCCTCAGCGCGGCCATTCCTTCAAAAAAATCTTCCCGTTCCACCAGTCCGTTTCGATAATCGCCTCGTTTTTGCGGTAAAAGGCCAATGCCGGCTCGTTCCAGTCGAGCACCTGCCATTTCACCAGACTGCAATCGCGGCGCCGGGCTTCTTCCACAAACGCGTCGAACAAGCGCTGCCCGACGCCGTAGCGGCGGTAATCGGCCTGCACTACAAAATCCTCCAGATAGAGCATACGGCCCTTCCAGGTGGAGTAAGCCCAGTAAAAAATCGTTGTGCCGACGATGCGCCCCTCGTGCTCGGCGACATGGCTTTCAAAACGGCCCCTGCGGAAATCGTCGAGGTAAATTTCAGGGGTGGTGACCACGGCTTCCGGCTCGCGTTCGTACTCCGCCAACGCGCGCACCAGGGCGTGAATGGCGGGCAAATCGGTCTCCCGGGCGGGGCGAATAATGATCTCTGGCGACATGACCCGTGCAGAAAAGTTTTATGAATCAAAAAAAACGGCCAAATTTGAGCGCCGACAAAAATACGCGACCCGGACGGCCTGCCCGATTTTTTCCAAATGAGGCTACCTTTGTGGAAAGGTTGATGAGAGTTTATGGGGTTTATAAGGGTTGATTTTGCGCGACCCGGGAGCAACCACCCTCCTTTTTTATCAACCTCATCAACCCTATCAACCTTATAAATTTTATCAACCTCATCAACCCAACCTTTTATCGTCACGCTCTCCGCTTATGAATCGTATGGTCAACGCGCTAATGAAGCAGTACCTCGCCTTGCGTATGCGCCGCATCGAGCGCTATATGCAGCGGCCCGAGGAACGCCAGGCGCGTTGGCTGGTCAAACTGCTCGACCGGGCCCGCAACACCGAATTCGGGCGCCGCTATCGCTTTGCCGAGATCCGTTCGGCCGAAGAGTTTGCCCGCCGCGTGCCGGTGCAGGATTACGATTGCATCAAAAATGACATTGCCCGGATGATGCGGGGCGAACGCCACGTGCTCTGGCCAGGCGAGGTGAACTGGTACGCCAAAAGCAGCGGTACCACCAGCGATAAAAGCAAGTTTATTCCCGTTCCTTACGCCAATATGTTCGCCTGCCACGTAGCGGGCAGCTGGGATGCGCTCGCACTCCTGTACCACAACAAGCCGGATATGGAGATTTTCCGGCGCAAAAACCTGCTGCTGACCGGCAGCTACCAACGCTTCCCCGACTATACCCGTACACGCATCGGCGACGTCAGCGCAGTGCTGACCTACAACATGCCCTCGATCGGCAGGGCGTTTTATACCCCCGACCGGGAAACCATTCTGCTGGGCAATTTTGAAGAAAAAATTCAGCGCCTGGCCGACAAACTCAGCCAGCAAGACGATGTGGTGATGTTTGGCGGCGTACCGACCTGGATCATTGTGCTTTTCCGGCTGATCCTGGAAAAAACCGGCAAGTCGAATATGCTGGAAGTTTGGCCGCATCTGCAGGCTTACATGCACGGCGGCGTGGGTTTCGGGCCTTACCGCCAGACTTTTCGTGAACTGATCCCGAGCGACGAATTTGCCTACCAGGAAATATACAATGCCTCAGAAGGCTTCTTCGGCGCGCAATGCGACCTGGCAGTCAACGATATGCTCCTGCTGGCCGACAACGGGGTGTTTTTTGAATTTATCCCTTCGGAAGAATGGGGCAAGGAACACCCGCGCACCGTCACTATGGCCGACGTAGAAATCGGCAAAAACTACGCGGTGCTGATCTCGTCCAACAACGGCCTTTGGCGCTACCAGCCCGGCGACACCCTGATTTTTACCCGAAAATATCCGCATTGCTTCCAGATATCGGGCCGCACCAAACAATTTATCAATGCCTTCGGAGAAGAAGTGATGGTGGGCGATACCGACAAAGCTTTGGCGGAGGTTTGCCTTCAAACCAATGCCGTCGTAGCGGAATATACCGCCGCACCGGTTTATTTCGCCGGCGACCACGGCAAAGGCGGGCACGAATGGATCGTCGAGTTTGAAAAAGAACCCGCCGACCTCCAGCATTTCAACCGGCTGCTCGATGAAAGCCTGCAGCGGATCAACTCCGACTACGAGGCCAAACGATACAAGAGCATGGCGCTCGACCAGCTGCAAATCCGCCCGGTGCCGCGCGGCACTTTTATGCGCTGGATGAAAGCCCGCGGAAAATTTGGCAATCAAAGCAAAGTGCCGCGCCTGGCCAATCACCGCCAATTCGTGGAAGAATTGATCCGGTTTGCCAACGAATAACGCATTTCTGCCCCCTTTTCCCCTGCACATTCGCCAATGGTTGACATCTGCGGCGAATGTGCTTTTTGCTTTCCGGTGAACAGGCCTAAATTACCCTTGTTTCTCCCGAAACATCATTTATCAAAAACAAAACACCCGCCAGCTTATGCACCGTCGTGTCCTTTTTTTCAGTTTTCTGCTTTCCCCCTTTTTCCTGC
>JADZFP010000443.1 GCA_020849825.1 Saprospiraceae bacterium | reverse complement strand
TTCCCATTCCGAACAGAGTCGTTAAGCTCGCCAGCGCCGATGGTACTGCGGTTGATGCCGCGGGAGAGTAGGTCGATGCCAACTCAAATTACAAGCCCTTGTCGCGCTAACGCGGCAAGGGCTTCTTCGTTTTTGGCGGCCGAGACGCCGCTCAGGGAAGTTTTGCATCTTTTGATGTGAAACTTTTTTTGTTTTCTCTCCTATATTCGCCTCCAAACCAAATCTACGATGCCGCCTTCCCCAACGCTCTCCCCTGCCGATATCGAATGGAATGACCTCCTGGACTCCCTCCTGCAACGCAAATGCGTCCTGTTGCTCGGCCCCCAATTGCTGCCCGATACGCGGGTGTTCGATGCCCTGTGCCGCTGGCTCGACGACCCCGCCAACCCCGCGGGACTGCGCCGGGGCGATCTGAGCGTGCGCTACCCCAACGACGAACTCTTCCTCTTCTCGGGCCTCGACGCCCGTACCCGCGTGAGCGGAAAAATCGGGGCGTTTTACCAGGAATTTTCCGCCGGACTGGCCGATGCCTACGCCAAAATAGCCGAGCTGCCCTTCCCGCTGATCGTTTCCACTTTGCCCGACGAAGGCCTGCACCGCTGGCTGGAACAAGCAGGCATTGCCCACCAGTCCAGCTTTTACCACCGGCGCGGCACGCCCAAACCCCACGAACGCATCGCCGACAAGCCCATAGAACAACGCGCGCTGTTCAATCTCTTCGGCAAAATCGGGGAGCGCGAATCGCTGGTGCTCACCCACGAAGACCTCTTCGATTACCTGCGCAGCATCCTGGGCGCCAAACCCCTGACCGACGATTTTTACCTGCCCGTCTCCGAAGCCCTGACCGATGCCGACGATTTTATCTTCCTCGGCTTTCAGTTCGATAAATGGTATATGCAACTCCTGCTGCGCCTGCTCAATCCCGAACTGAGCAAGGGCCGGCAATACGCCTTTAATCCCGAACTGGCCGACGAAACCCTCGTCTTTTTCGCCGACCAATTCAAAGTGGACTTTGTGAGCGGGATGGCGCCCCTCGAATTTCTCTCCGAACTGCACCTGCGCTGGCGCGCCCACGAACAGCGCTTCGAAACCGGCGCCCCCCTGCGCCAAAACCTGCTCGATTGGCTCAAACAAGGCCAACTCCAGCGTATTCTCGACAAACTCGACGCCCATTTTGCCGCCCAAAACGACAAACATTTCCACGACCAGGTCATCCTGCTGAGCGCCGGCTTCACCGGGCTGCGCCAAAACATCCGCAACGGCACCGTGCTGAGCGAACACGCCAGCGTGGAAATGAACCGCATACGGGCCGCGCTGCTCGATATTATCCGCCACATGAACTGACGCCCCATGAACAACAACCGTTTTCGCTACCCGGGCATACGCCCCTTCCATACCGACGAAAGCGACCGGTTTTTCGGGCGCGACAACGATATCGAACGCCTGTGGCGCCTCATCCGCCTCGAACAGGTGGTGATCCTGTACGGCCGCAGCGGCTTCGGGAAAAGCTCCCTGCTGGCCGCCGGTATCTACCCCAAACTCGCCGCCGACCAGCGCTACCGCTTCTGGGAAGTCCGCTTCGGCCCCTACCGCCCCGAAGCGCCCCGCCCGCCCGCCGATACGCTCCTCAACCAGATGACGCCCGGCCCGGCCGGCGACCCCGGGCCGTTTCCGGCTGCCGACTTCGGCGCGGGACTGTGGCAGACCCTCAAAAACCGCCAGGGCGAACACAAAAAATTTATCCTGTTCTTCGACCAGTTCGAAGAATTGTTCAGTTACCCGCCCGCCCAAATCCTGGCCTTCAAACAACAACTCGCCGAGGCGCTCTACACCGCCGTACCCGAGGCCGTCGCCGAGGCCGCACTCAGCCCCGCCCAGGAAAAAGCCCTCAACGAACCCTTCGAACTCAAGGTCGTGTTCTCCATCCGGGCCGACCGCATGAGCCAACTCAAAACCCTCGAAGACTACCTGCCCAACCTCCTGCGCCACGGCTACCCGCTCGACGCGCTCGACGAACAACAAGCCCGCGCCGCCATCGTGGAGCCGGCCGCCCTGACAACCCTGCCCGGCGAACCCGGCTTCGCCACGCCCCGCTTCGCTTACACCCCCGAGGCGCTCGATGCCATCCTGCAAGCCCTGCGCGACGAAGCAAGCGGCCGCTACGCCGCCTCGGCCCTCCAGATCGTGTGCCGGCACGTGGAGCGGCATATCCTGCCCGGCCTGCCCGCCGGCCCCGGTCCCGCGACGGTGACGGCTGGCGACCTCGGCGAGCTGTCGTCGATTTTCCGCAACTTTTACGACAGCACCCTGCGCGAGCTGAGCCCCGAAGACTGCGCCGCTGCCTGCCGCCTCTGCGAAGACGTGCTCATCAAAGACGGCGCCCGCGTACCCTATGCCGCGCAGGCCCTGCTCGGCGTGCCGGGCGTACACCAGGCCCTGCTCGACCGCCTCGCCGCCACCTCTCTGCTGCGTGGGGAGCGCGCCGAACAGGGCCGCCTGCTGTACGAAGTAGGCCACGATACCCTCGTGGGCCCCATTCAGGAGGCCGCCAAAGCCCGCCGCGAACAGGAAGAAAAAGAACGCCTCCAGCGCGAGGCCGAAGACCAACGCCGCCAAAAAGAAAAAGCCCAGGCCGCCACCCGCCGCGCCTGGCTCATTACCCTCGGCGCCATCGCCCTGGCAGCCTGGGCCCTGTACCAGACCTGGGCGGCCACGCAAAGCGAAAACCGGGCGGAAAAAGCCCGCCGGGAAGCCCTCGTGCTGGCCGAATCGGCCCGGGCCGCGCAGGGTCGCGCCGAAGCCAGCCAGCTGCGCGCGGGGGAAGCGGAAAAAGCCGCCCGCGACAGCGCCGACTATGCCCGCACCCAGGCCGCCGAGGCCATAAAAGCCCAGGCGATCGCCGACGAGGCCCTGCGCCGGGCCAACGACAACGCCGCCGTCGCCGTACGCGTACTGCTCAGCCAGGCCCGCCAGCAAGTCGTGGACCTCGACTATGCCGCCGCCGCCGTGACCCTGCACGCCGCCGCCCGCCTCGAACAAGACCGCCCCGCCGTGGCCCGCGGCCTGCTGGAAATCGCTTTTTTTCAGGCCGAAACCGGCGGCCTGTACGAGGCCCGCGCCCGGGCCGCCGCTGCCGCCCGCCTGCTGGGCAGTGCCGCCGCCGCCGAACAGATTGCCGGCGCCCGCCTCGCCGACGGCCCCGCCGCCCGAAATACCCTGCTCGCCGCCATACAAGCGCTCGCGCCCGACTACTACCGCGACAGCCTGCTGACCCGCTACTACCCCTTCATGCTGCCCGTACAGGGTGGCGCCTTCGTGCCGGGCTGTATAAAACCGGGAGAAACAGGCGACGAATGCGACTCGGCCTACGTGGTCACACTCTCCGACTACCGCCTGGCGCGCACCGAAACCACCGTGTGGCAATACAACCTCTACTGTGCGGCGCGGGGGCTGGGCATCGCGCAGCGCATAGGCCCCGAGGGCGATACGCTCAACGATTTTGCTCCCTCCTGGGGCTGGAAAGGCAACCACCCGGTTGTGTACGTCAACTGGTACGACGCCGCCGAATACGCCAACTGGCTCAGCGAGCGGATGGGCCTGGCGCGCGCCTACGAGATACGGAAAGACGAAGAAGACAAAACGAACGAGAGTAGTTCTGATCAGTATAAATGGACCGTAAGGCCCCTGCCCGGCCCCGGCTTTCGCCTGCCCACCGAGGCCGAGTGGGAGTGGGCTGCCCGGGGGGGCATACGCCGCGATACCTTCCGCTACGCCGGTTCGGATACCCTCGATCTCGTGGGCTGGTACTATGGCAACAGCAAGAGCCACAGCTGGCCCGTTGCCGCCCAGCGCGCCAACGGTTTGGGGTTCTTCGACCTCAGCGGCAACGTGTGGGAATGGTGCGGCGACTGGAAAGGCGCCTACCCTTCAGGGCCGCGAATCAATCCGGTCGGCGCGCCTTCCGGAGCGGGCCGTGTGTTGCGGGGCGGCTCCTGGTACGACAGCCTTGGCTACTGCCAGGTGTCGGTGCGGAACTACAACGATCCGGACGTCCGGAGCATCAGCAACGGTTTCCGGCTTTCCCAGGGTTATTAACCCTTTATACTTTTACCCTTTTACCCTGTGTTTTTTAGATTCGGCGAAGCCGAAATTTTTTTTTGGAAAAAGACTTTAAAACAAAAACGGCATGGAAGAAAGTTCGAAGGCAGGGGTGGTGATGCGGATGTATGAGTTGTTGAAGGTGCTGATTCCTTTGGTGAATAATTTTCCGAGGGATCAGCGATTTATACTGGGAACCCGGATGGAGCACCTGGCTTTGGAGACATTGGAAAAGCTGATCGAGGCGTACTATTTGTCCGGGGAAGAGAAAAAAGCGCGATTAAAGACGGTGAATTTGAGCCTTGAAAAATTGCGTTATCTGTTGCGTTTGGGGTATGAGTTAGGGTATTACAATTCCAGGCGTTACGGCGAATTTGCAGAGCGATTGCTGGAAATCGGCAGGATGGTAGGGGGCTGGATAAAAAGTGTGTAAATTTACTGCTGGAGCGACCGAAAAAGCGGGCCGTGTGTTGCGGGGCGGCTCCTGGAACAACAACAATAACAACTGCCAGGTGTCGGTGCGGAACAACAACAATCCGAACAACCGGAACAACAACAACGGTTTCCGGCTTTCCCAGTGCTTTCCGTTCGGGCCGGAATTTGCCGGGCTACGGCCCGGCAGAGTGTGCCATTGATAGCCCAGGCTGTCTCCAGTGCGTCTTTTTATAAAGGGCGCCGAATATCAAAACGCGGGAGGATCGCTTTCGGGCTGTCCTCCTGCCTTTTTTTGTGGGCGTTCGAGCACCCTCCATGCGCCTTTGGGAGTTTCCAAAACAAGGAGACGATGTTGAAATATGAGTTGTCGCCGGATGTTATTTCTAAGCCGCCAGGTATCGGCCTGCCGGGCATGGCCCATCCAGCTGTTGAGTTGCGCTTCGAGTTTTTCCGGGGGAAGTTCATCTGCCGAAAAATCTTTCAATCGCCGCCTTAATCGTTTGTAAAAGCGCTGGACGTTTTGCCTGCGCAACCGCCTGTAGTCGCGAAAAATGCGTTGCCCAAGAAAAGTAATGCCTTGCCGGCATGGCACGATATGCGTTTTATCAGGATGCAAGTTGAGTCGAAGGTGTTCGGCAAGCCAGTTTTTTATTCGTTCCAGGTCTTTCTCCAGTGCTGCCCGGCTATCGCCAAAAACGAGAAAATCGTCGACGTAGCGGATATAAGGCCGGCGCAGGACTTCTTTCACAAAGTGATCAAACCCGGATAAGTAGAAATTAGCGAATAATTGACTGGTCAGATTCCCCATTGGCAGGCCTTTTCGGCGTTCGACGGGCGTAAACAGATGATCGCCCGCGTAATAGTTGAGTACAATTTCCTGAGGATTGGAGTTGTCGATGATTAAATCTGTCAGCCATCGTGTTCTCGGGCATTTAATATACCGGGCGATTTGCGATTTGAGTATTTCGAGGTCGATAGAAGGGAAATACTTTTGAATATCCGCTTTCAGCACGTAATCGTGTCGCCTCAGGAAATACTGACAACGTCGGATTGCCTTGTGTGTCCCTTTTCCCGTACGGTTTGCATAGGTATCAGCAATCAATCTTTTTTCCAGTTCCGGATGAATAATCTGGCATAAAGCATGATGAACGACCCGGTCGCGAAAAGGGGCAGCGCTGATGCAGCGTTTTTTGGGGTCGTAAATAAAAAAAGTGCGATATGGCCCGGGCTGGTAGGTTTGTTGCCTCAATTCCGCCCTGAGTGCAACCAATTGTTCCTCGAGTTGAAGGTGAAATTGAGCAACTGCGCGTTTCCTCATTTTGCTTTTTGACGCGTTAAAGCAGGCAGAAAGAAGATTTTCCCAGGATGTTAATTGATCATACCGCCAAAAATATTGGATGGTTTGCTGTCTCTATATGACAATTCGGGAGCCAGATGATATCGATTCGAAGTCACCGATTACTCAAAATCAACCACCCATACCCCCTCAACTGCCGGGTTTCTCCGCTTTTGACCGTCACGAGCGGCCGACCGGGGGCAAATACGTCGTGCCACCGGCCTTTGAGCAGGGGGCTGGTCCAGCTGACGGATACGGGCTGGCCGGAGAGGTTGAACAGGCAAAGCACCTTGTCGCCTTTTTTCTCGCGGTAAAAAGCATATACGCGCGCATCGTCGGAAGTCGGGATTTTTTGCAGCGGCCCGCCGTGACGGCCGTTCCAAAGGGCGCGGTTGCGGTGTTTGAGATCGGTGAGGGTGCGGAAAAAAGCGGCGCGCGACTTGCCTGACCAGTCGATTTCGTCCTTGTTGAAAAAAAGCAGCCGCTTGTCGAGGCTGGCTTCCTGGCCGTTGTAGATCAGTCCCGTGCCCTCGATCGTGAAGCAAAGGGCGGTAAAACAGTCGGCCCCGGCGCCGAACAACTCGCGTTCCGTGCCATTCCAGGAGTTTTCATCGTGGTTTTGCGTGAAATTCATCTGCCAGCCCCGCGTGCCGAAGTCGCGTTTTACTTTTTCGGTGTGTTCGTAGATGGCCGAGGCGGGTTTGGCGCCTTTGGCCACGTCTTTGATCGTGTGGTGCAGGCCCCAGCCGTAGTTCATCTCAAAACAGGCGGCGAAGTGTTCGCGGCCCTTGTCTTCATTTTCCGAAAGCATAAAAACGGGGCGGATTTTATCGAGCCGGGGGCGGAGTTCGAGCCAGTAGGAAGTGGGCACTGCGCCGGCCACGTCTTCGCGAAACCCGTCGATGGCCGTGTTGTTGAGCCAGAACTCATGGGCGCGCATCCAGGCTTCGCGGAGTTGCGGGTTGTCGAAATCGAGCTGGGCCACGTCGGTCCAGCCCCACTTGGTGCCGTCGGAGTTGATGGGGTCGGTGATTTTACCGTCGGGCCCTTTTTCGTACCACTCAGGGTGTTCTTTCATCCATTTGGCATCCCAGCCGGTGTGGTTGGGCACAAAATCGAGGATAACCCTCATGTTCAGCCGGTGCGCTTCGCCGACGAGGCGATTGAAGTCGTCCATGGTGCCGTAGCGCGGATTGACGGCCTCGAAGTCGATGGCGGCATAATGCGAGCCGAAACACTCGGTCGTCGCATTGTCGTGGCATTTTCGGTTGGTAGTGGCCAGGGGGTAAATGGGCATCAGCCACAGGACGTCCACGCCCAACTCGCGGATGCGCGGCAGTTCTTTGGTAAAGGCGTTGAAAGTGCCCTCTTTGGAAAACTGCCGAATGTTGACTTCGTAAATCACGGCATTTTTAGCCCAGTCGGGCGTGTGCAGGGTATTTGCCGCCGGTTGGGTTCCGGAGGGAGCAATGACAGCGGACTGTTTGCAGGCGGGCAAAAAGCCCAAAAAGAGAGCAAGCAATAATACCTGGAAGCGCATGAGCGGAGGAAGGTGAATGAGTGGCTGTATCAAAATGAAAGCGAAAAATAACCGAAGTCTGTGCGCAGCAGTCTGTTCAATCAAAATTTTTTCAGCGGTTCAAATTTTTGCGAAGCAAGGATGTTTTGCCTCCGAATAGATATCCGACTGCCGCTTCTTGCAAGAATACTGCCGCTTTCTCGAAAAACGCCGCCAAATTCCTGATGCCCTATTGGCCGCTAACCCAAGTATGGTATTGCTCAATAGCCAATCGGGAAAAAAATTTTTTCTCACATTTTTTAAGAAATGAAAATAAAATCTTCACAAATGTACACGCTTGTACAATCTTAAATATTGTGTTAAAATACTGATATTCAACGCATAAAAAAGAAAATGTCAGGTTATGTTGACCGATGTTTTATTTCACAAAGGTCAAAAAATGTTATTGGTGGGGGAGGGGCGGTGTTAGACTTTTGTATCGTCTTCAAGGACAAACGGAGTACACAACTTTACTTCACTTTTATTCTAATCCACTTTCACTGCTATGTCTTCGGTTCTTCGGTTATCCACTATCGCATTCTTTGGCTTCTTCGCCCTCACGCTCTGCTCCTTCCGTTTTGACGCTTCCCGTATCGAGGGTGGTTGGGTTTGCAACACCAAATCAGGCAACTGGGATGAGTACACTTCCTACCAACTCAATTGCGGCGGCGGCGTGATTTTTAAAGCCGACCACACTGTAGAAAGCACGACCAGCGATGCAATGTTGCCCTCGGGCACCCGCTGGCAGGTGGAAGGCACCCAGTTGAATCTTTTTGACTCGAAAGGCACGCGTTTCATGTCGTATGAAATCAAACACCTCGACGAAAATCAACTTATGCTGGTTCGCAAAGATGTTCTCTACGCGTTCAACCGCGAGAAATAAGCCGCTGAAACGAGACCACTCAATTTTGTAAGAATAGTTTTTGAAAAATAAGTAGCGCGTCGCTCCGAAAGTGGGCGACGCGCTTTTTTCATCCATCAACCTTATAAACTTAATCAACCTTTTCCATCAACCCCTCAAAAAAACACGCACCTGTAAGCCGGATTCTGTCGCTCCCGGTTGCCCGGGAGGCTCTGCCATTTATCTGACGCCGATCGTCGCCGACCGGCGTTTGCGCTGCCTACCCCCCTCGTGTCGCCCGCGAGCAGCAGGCGTCGGCCGGCGAACCGTCCAAGACGAGGTGTACATGGCATTTCAACCCGCAAGGTTTGTCCGCGTCCCGGATTGCGCCGGGAGGCTGTGCGCTCTTACCGCACATTTTCACCCTTACCTCCGCCGAAACGAAGGCGGTAATTTTCTGTGACCCTTTCTGTACCCGCCCCGGTTGCCCGAAGACGGGCCCCACCCGTTAGGTGGTGCGGCGCTCTGCGTTGTCCGGACTTTCCTCCCCGAAAGGCGGCAGAGCGGTGCGTGTTTTTTTGAGGGTTGATGGAAAAGGTTGATGGAAAAGGTTGATTAGGTTGATGAAGTTTATAAGGTTTATAGGGTAGATGGGATAAAAAATGCGTGTTGCGAAAGTATTGGCTTAAACTTTGTTCCGCTACTTTTGCCGCACCCCTGAATGTCTGAACAAGTACTTCGGCAGCGGTCGGCGAAAACTCCCGTATGATCCAAAGTCCTGCTCTGAATCTCAGCGCCTTGCCCTCATTATCATGACAAAACGACTGTTGCTTTTCCTGGCTGTCGAGGCGATGTTGCTCGCGGTGGCTTTTCTGGCCGACCGTTGGCACAAAGATACGCAACGCCCCGAACACTATGCCCTGGCGGTTTCGGGCTACCTCGAACGGCAGGAGCAGCTGGCCCGGGATTGGGTGCAGTCGCAAGGTGCTTTGTTGGACAAAACACTTGCGGTAGGCTCCGTGTTGTCGGCCGGCGACCTGGGGCCGGCGCTCGACCAACAGTCCAAACAGGATTTTACCCTGCTTGTTTTGCGCGGCGATTCGCTGGTTTTATGGACCAACAATGCCGTTTTACCCAGTAAACAGGAGTTGTCCCGCTTGCAATCTGCCGCCGGCCAGCGACAATTGGTGCGGCTGGCTTTGGGGTATTACGCCGCCTACCGGGAACCCTACGGACAGGCGACCCTGCTATTGCTTACGCCGCTGCGTTATTCTTTGGATGCACAAAACCCTTCGCCGCAATCGTTGTTCCCGGCCGGCGCGAATATCCCGGCCGAAGTCCAAATCAGTACGACGGAAACCGAATACCCCGTTGTGGCGGGAGGGCAAACGCTTTGCTGGCTCTCCTTTGCCGGCAGTACCGGCGCGGCTGCTGCCGACTGGCTTTTATGGCTGAAACTACTGGCTTGGTTGGTTTTTAGTGGGCTTTTATTGATTGCACTGCAACGAGGCGCCAAATGGCTGGGCGAACGCCGGGGATTTGCTCTTGGCATTGCCTTGCCAGCCGCGGCCGTGGCTGCTTTTTGCGGCGCCAATATTGCCGGGAACTTTACCGGTCAGGCTTTTTGCGGATTGCCATTGTATGCCGGTCATTGTAACGCGGATCAAAAAGGCTTGTCGCCTGCCGACCTGGTCCTGTACGGCGCATTGCTGTTGTGGTTGTTCAATTTTATTCGCCACCGACTGAAATTTCAGAGGGTTACGGCCCTGCCGATGCCGACCCGAATAGCGCTGGCCACCGTTTTGTTCGCGCTGATTATGGCCAGCGTGCCCCTTTCTGCCGCTGTTTTCAGGGTCTTTGTATTTCAGCCCGATCTGCACCTTGATTTCAACAATTTACTGAACGTCAATGCCTCCGTTCCGCTTTTGCTGGCGGGGCTCGTTTTGCTGCTGACCGCTTTGTTCTGGCTCAATCATTTGCTGGCCCAAACGGTGCAGCAAATGAGGATACCGGCACGAATGCGTTTTACGGCACTTGGGATAGCCGGCGTATTGGCGGTGGCGCTTTGTTTTGTTGTCGATCTGCAGTTGTCGGCGCTTGCTTTGGCCGCGTTTGCCATTTTGTATGCGGTGGTGCTGGATGTATTTGTCGATTCCGAGGCTCCCGGCTTCGGCTGGCTGGTGTTCTGGCTGTTGCTGATTTCTTTGTTTGCCAGCCAGTTGTTGTACCAATACAACAAGTTGAAAGATCAAAGTTTGCGCCAGTCGTATGCCGAGGCGCTGGCCGACGAACGGGACGCGCTGTGCGCAGAACCTCTGTTGCATACCTTGTACAGCGCTATCTCAACCGATGCGGATTTACCGCTGTTGCTCAAGCCCTGGCCCTTCAAGCCGGCGGCGGATTCCTTGCGCAATTATTTGAACAGCAAGGTTTTTGAACAAAACTACCTGTTTCAGCACTATCGCCTGCGGGTTTTTGGTTTTGACCGCGATCAGCAACCGCTGCTGCTCGACCAAACCCAAAACCGAGCTTTTGTGGTGACCCAAAACTGGGACCGTGCCCAGGCCATCGGCAGCGAAAACGATGCGATTCGATACCGCGAAAATGAAGAAGGACTGGGGCGATATATGTTTCATTTCCGGATCAATCGAATGGGCGATCCCAATCATCCGGCCGATATCTATTGCTTTTTTGACCATGAATACCCCAAAAACACCCGTGTTTACTCGGCTTTGTTTTTTAATCAACCCTACAAAAATCTCGATAATCTGAGCGATTATGATTATTCCATCTGGAAGAACAACCGCCTGGTTGTGGAAAAAGGCCCGCGCAACCCGGCGCTTGCCAATCTGCAACTGGACAAAGGGCAGTCGATGGAACTCGTTTCCGCCAGTCCGGCCCGGGTCGATGCCGTTCAATCCGGCGCCGATGGCAACACGGTCGTCAGTGTAGGGCGCGGTACAGGTGGCTGGCTGAACCCGATGTATCTTTTTTCCATCCTGTTTGCCTTTTCATCGCTGATCCTCTTTGCCCTTGCCCTGCTCAATTCGAAATTGCGCCTGTTGCCCGATTACTTACAACATATCCTGAGTGTACGCGGTTCCCTGGCCAAACGAATCCACTATTCCAATGTCATCCTGATTGTAGTGGCCTTCATGATCATTGGCTGGTTGAGTTACAGGCAATTCAGCCAGTCGGCCAACCAATCGGAGCGCGCAGGACTCGATTACCGCTCGACGGCCATTGTGACCCATTTGCGCGCCGAACTGGGCGATCTCTCCGCGGGCTCCGACAGCATGCGCAGCACGCTGCCGGCAACCATCGCGCCGTTTGCCAACAGTTTGTCGATCGACGCCAACCTGTACGCCACGGATGGCGGTATGATCTTTACCACCCGCGACGACCTCCGGCATCTGGGTGTTTTGCCCGAAAAAATGAGCCCTCAGGCCTTGATTACCTTGGCCAATACCCGTCAGGGAGAAGTACTGGTCGCCGAAAAAACAGCCGGATTCGACTATTTTACCAAATACCAGCCTGTACTGAACAACCAAAACCAGCTCATGGCCTACCTGGGCGTACCCTACAATTTTGCGGAACGGCAAATCGGCCCGGAAGTGTCGGAATTCGTGGGCATACTGGCCAGTTTGTACGTTTTCCTGCTGCTAATAGCCGCTGCCGTCACGCTTTTCCTGGCCAATACTATCATCAAACCGGTAAAATTGATCGGTGAAAAAATTCATCAGCTGCGCCTGGAAGATAAAAACGAGCAGTTGCAATACGCCGGCGACAGTCAGGACGAACTCAGCGACCTGATCCGCGAATACAACCGCATGGTGGACAAACTGGAAGACTCCAAAAACCAGCTGATCCGCCTGGAACGCGAAGGCGCCTGGCGCGAAATGGCCCGTCAGGTGGCGCACGATATCAAAAATCCGCTGACGACGATGAAACTGTCGATGCAGCAACTGGAGCGTGTCTCGTCGGACCCCTCGCAGGCAGCGGCTTACTTGAAAAAAGCGATTACCCGCCTGATCGAGCAGATCGACTCACTGGCGCAGATCGCTTCCGAATTCTCCATGTTTGCCAACCTCGACATCCGGGAAAAACACGACATGGTGCTCAACGAGGTGGTGGAAAGCGTGTACGACCTGTTCAGCGAACAAAAAGAACTCACCCACGAACTCCGGTTGCCCTCCGAGCGAATGCATATCCTTGGCGATAAAAACCACCTCCTGCGGGTGTTCAACAACCTGGTCATCAATGCGATGCAGGCCATTCCTTCCGATCGAAAAGGACATATCAGCGTTTTGATGCGGCGCGAAGGCTCGAAGGCGATTGTACAGATTAGCGACAACGGCGGCGGCATTCCGCCGGAAATCCGCGACCGGGTTTTTGAACCCAATTTCACGACCAAAACCTCGGGAAGCGGCCTGGGCCTGGCTATTTGCCGGAAGATCATCGAAGCGCTCGACGGCACGATCCGGTTCCAGACCCGCGAAAATGAAGGGACCGATTTCTTCGTGGAATTACCGGTTACTTCGGTGGAACCCGGTTAAGGATAAGCTAACGCTATCGTCCCCGTTCCCTGAAAAGGAATGGACTCGCCGCTTTCATTGAACAGCCGGCATTTAAAATTGACGTTCATCCGGTTGGTTTTTTGACCTTTTTCATTCAACTCGTAGGGGGCCGAACCGTATACTTCCATAAAACTCGTTGCGGGTTGAAAACCTGCGTCGGAGCGCCACTCTTCACCGGTTTCAGGCTGCCGCCAGATGATGGCCACCGTACCCAATTGCAAGGTGTTGACGACCAGGCTGTCCTGCCGGCTGAGCACAACATTCGGAACGCGGTTGACATCCTGTCCGGTATCGATGCCAAACGTAGAACCGACGGAAGTACAGCCGGCGTCGTCGGTGACGGTTACCGATTTGATGCCGCCGAAGTCGGCAGAATCAATAGTGATGGTTTGATCCGTCAGACCGTTGTTCCACAGAAAATTGTAATTGCCCGAGGCCGGGGTCATTTCCGCAACCATTCTTACACTGCCGGGAAATACTGAGTCGGGTGCAGTGAGGATGTTCACCTGCGGGCAGGCGCCCTGATCGAATCGGTAGGCGAATTCGGTGTAGCCGATAAATCCGTTGGATTTGATATAGTTAAGGGCGATTTTAAGGGGCGCCGTAATGTCATTGAATGTGTAGGAAAACGAGGGCGCGCCTGATTCCACGACTAATTGAGGGGCTTGTTGAATACTCCAGAGATACGACGATCCGGGTTCGGGGGCGTCGACCTCGAAGGTTACCCGCGCCAGATACGTTCCGCTGCTGTCGGAAGCGGGACGGCGGAAACGGTCGGCGCCGTACAGGCCCGGCTGTATCACGGCGCCCGAATCAATCGGTTCCACGGCGCCGGGCTGGGTGTGCCTGAATTCAAAAATCAGGGTATTCGGGCAATTGGCGTCCGGGCAATCGGCATGAGCAAACGCCCCCCTCATCGTGACGACGTCGTTGTCGTCGCGATTGAAACTGGTGAACAGATAGCGGCCATCGACGCCGGCTACGACAGATTCCGAATTGTTATCGGTACCGTAATCGACCCGAAAGACCGGGGTTTCTTCCACATCGTCGGGCAAATCCGCTTTTTTACAGGCGCCGATGGCCAGCGCCAGCAACAGGAAGAAGAACAAGGTTCTTGTCATGGTGAGTGTTATTTGACAGTTTAAAACAGGGTCCAGTGCAATCCTGCGTCCAGCCAGAAGGTCTGGCGCGGAGGGGTGAATTCGCTGCTGGGGCGGCGGAAATCACCGCCCAGATAGTGTACCCTGAGGCCTATACCGAGTTTTTTACCCAGCGCATAGCGCCCGCCGGCATACACGGCAAAATAGTTTTTATAAAACGGCGCATCATCCAGCCGCACCCATTGGCTTCCGCTTGTCCGGGCTTCCAGCGAGCCCTCCAGCGCATGGGTTTGACGCCCTTGCACACCCAGCAAAAAGCCGGGTGCGAGGCCCGCTTCGACCGTCCAGGGCAGTTTTCGCCACTGTACGCCCACCGGTATTTCGAGCCAGTGACTGGCCATGCTTTCCAGACTGTATTCTTCGAGGGTGTAGCCAAAACTGTAGCGCAGCTGGCGGGTATTTTGCGGCTCCCAGACTTCCGGGAATGCACCCATGGTGCGCATGCGCCACATCGGGGCGGCCTGCAGGGCCCAGGCCTGCCCCAATCGCCACGAAGCGCTGATCCCGGCCCCGGCGCCGTACCGCTGTGTACTGGCCGCGGGAGTGTAGATGGAACCCAGCCCAAACACATCCAGATGCAGACGCCGGTCGGGCGCCGGCGCCTGGGCTTGTGGAAGACTGGGTTGCGCCGCTTGCGGCGGCAGCGTCGGCGGCAAATGCTTCAGCGGTGTCAAGGGCCGGGCCGGCAACAGCGCGACGACGGCAAGGGGAGCAACGAGCGGGGGCATGGCAGCCGCCGCGCTCTGTTTGTCGGCAGGGGAAGCGCCCGGCGTTTCACTGGCGGCATTTCCGGCGGCGTCGGTTGTGCCCGCGGCTACGGTCGGAGCGCCCGAAGTTTGCTGTTGGGGGCTGTTGTTGCTTGATCCTGACTTGTCAGTGCTGCCGGGTGAAGGCTGAGGGGCCTTGTTGCCGGATGCTGTTTTTGCCGAAAGGTTCGCGTTTGTTTGTTGGGAGGAGGTGTTTTTTTCTGTGGAGGAATTGATGGAAGAATTGAAGGAGGAATTGGGCAAGGCGCTGTTCGTGCCCTCGGGTTGAGGCGCCCTGGTTGCTGTGTTATTTGATTGCTGGGAAAGATTGGATGGCGTTTTTTGGAAGGCTGTGTATGCGGTGTCGATTTGTTTATCAAAATGTTCCTGCGAAGCAGCCGGAAATTGGTGGGCTATGGTGTCGGGCTGGGGCGAAATGTGAAGCATCCACCAGGCGCCGGCGCCGAATGCAAGCAGCAGGAAGCCTGCGCTCCACCACCAGATGAAGCGGCGCCGGCGTTTGCGGCGCTCGTCGGCAACGATCAGCGCCTCGGCCTGTTGCCAATATTCTTCCTTGAACTCGAAGGACCGGCCGCTGCCGGGCGCCTCGTCGAGCATTTTCTTTTTCATAAAATCGTCTATGTTTTCCATAGGATCGCGATTCGGTTTGGCTTAGGTGCTGGTCAATATTTGGATTCGATTAGTTCGGTCCTAATCCAGTTTTGCAGCTGTTTTCGGGCCGAATTGACATGCCATTTGGAGGTGCCCTCGCTCATGCCAAGGGCTGCGCTGATCTCGGCGTGTGAAAAACCGTCGAGTGCAAAGAGGTTGAATACCTGCCCGGTAACAGGCGGCAGGCGATGAAGCAGGTTTTCAAGTTGTTGGTAGTCAAAGCGTTTATCGGCTTCATTCCAGTCGATGGGTTCTTCGTCGCGTTCCCGTTCCAGGTTGTCGGAATAGATCGTCTGGTCGCGCCATTTTTTATCGCGCCGAAACTCGTCGATCAGGGTATTGATCATGATCCGGCGAATCCAGGCTTCAAACGGCACCTCGGCGTGATAACGACCGAGGTTGTTCAGGATTTTCAGGTAGCCGCCATTTAAAGACGCCACCGCCTCCTGCTCATCGCGTTTATAGCGCATGCACACGGCCATGAGCACGGGGAAGCAGAGCCGGTACAAATCGTACTGCGCTTTGCGTTCGCCCTGCTGGGCTGCGAGGAGCAGGTCGGCGGTGAGGTTCATAAGGATTGTAGGCGCTCAGGTGTTATTGTTTGGAGATAGTCGTCGTAAAGGTGCGGTTGCCGGAAAGGAGGTGGATGATGTAAATTCCTTCGGGCAGCGAATGTACATCCACTTCTGCTGTACCGCCATTTTCAATTTTGCGGCTGACCAATTGGCCCTGGCTGTTGAACAGGGTCAGGATGCCCTGATCGCCGGGGACATCAACCGTCAGGATTTCGCGCACCGGGTTGGGGCGTACCTGCAGCGGCTGGCGTTGTACAAAGGCTGACGTACCCGAGGTGCTTCCCAAGCCGTCGACCGTGAAGTCGGTCGAGGTGACCGAGGGTTGGTCGGCATTGATTGTCACCACCTGGTGCAGCGGCTCAATGCCCGGCAGATCGAGGGAAACGCGATAGGTGCCCCAGGCAATGCCCTCGAAGCTGAATGTACCGTCGGCCTGTGTTTTGGCGGCTGCAACGGGCGTGTCGTCCATTTTGCGGAGAATAATCTGCACGCCCTCCATCGGGTCGCCTTCGCCGCGGGCGGCGTCGCCGGAAGCGGTGAAATTGGCCCCTTCGCTCACCAGGCCGCCGATAAATCCGGGGCCGCCCGGGTTCTGGCCTTCGATCAGGTGTATCGAGATGGAGGTACCGAAACCGAGCGGCGTTATCGTAATCGGGTCGGCATCATTCCAGAAGAGGTGCTGAATATTGTAGGTCGGCAAATATTCGTCGTAATGCGGCGTGCCGGGCATCAAAGCGGCCTTCACCAGATATTCGCCCGGAGGAACATCTTCAAAATAGGCGACCGTGGAACCATTGGAAGTATAAACGGTATCGATCGCCGTCAGCATTCCTCCCTGTGCCGTATCATATTCGATGAGATAAACTTCGGCATAAATGCCGTTGAGTGAATCCGGGATGTGGACGTAGACATTGAGGTAATTGCCGCTCTGGGGAACCACAAGGCAGTTCGACGATGTACAGCCGTAGATATTGGTCGTGGTAACGCAGTAGCTGCCGGGTTGGGTAATCAAAATGGTCGGCGTAGTTGCTCCGGTGCTCCATTCGTAGGTGGCTGCCGGGTGGTTGGACCATGTGCTGAGCTCGGCTGTGTAGCTGTTCTGCCAGTTCAAGTAGATATAATTATAGCAGGAAGTATCGCCGTACGTGTAGCAATCGGAGGCCTGGCAGCCGGTCTCGTCGGTAATGGTTACGCAATAGTTGCCCGGTGCATCCAGGATGATAGAAGCGGTAACGGCGCCTGTGCTCCATTCGTAGGTAACCATCTGTCCATTGCTCAGGGCGTTGAGTTGCACGGTGCTGTCGGGCCAGAACCAGCCTTGAATTTCGGCGGTACAGCTGTCGTCGTTGTTGGGAAACGGCGGGATGGTAACGCACTCCGTGGCGGTACATCCGTTCTCTTTGGTCACCGTGATGCAGTACTCGCCTCCGCTGGTTACGGTAATGGCATTGCCGGTTTCTCCGGTGCTCCAGAGGTTGGTTGATTCCAGATACGAGGGCCCGCTGTACGAATTGATAATGACCTCACTGTTCCCCCACCAGTACCACCAGGTCGTCACCCAGCAAACATCGGGCAGGGTATAACAGCTGGTGGCGGTACAACCATCGGTATAAGTGATGGTAACGCAGTATTCGCCTTGGGCGGCAACGGTGATGGTTTGGGTGGTGGCGCCATTGCTCCACAGGTACTCCTGAACGCCACTGGAAGCGGAGTCGCCGGCAAAAAGGGTGGTTTCACCGTTAGAATAATCGATTGGCCAAACAGCGGTCTGGCAGTTTTGGGATTGTGCCGCGGCCTGGATAAAAAGGCCAAGCAGGAGGAAAAGAATTTTTTTCATGGTAAAAGTGATTGTCGAAAAGAGATCAAAGTAGAAGAGGTGTGTTTGCAAACTTTGACCCTATCACGCAGCCGTGAAAAAGAAGGTTGGGTGTCGGGCAAAAAAATTTAGAAAAAAAAAGAGCCGCCTTCCCGTACCGAGGGAAGGCGGCTCCTGTTATTGCTGCCCGATAAGGGTTACTGTTTTACAATTTTCACCGTTTCGGAGAAATTCTCGCCGCGCACCTGCAGCAAATACACACCGGGGGCCAGGGCGCCCAGATCGAGGTTGTGCGTGCTTGCGCCGCTCGACTGGCGGCCCTCGAAATAGCGCACTTCACGGCCGAGCAGATCGAAGAGCGAGATGGCAAGGCGTTGTTCGCGGTTGAGTTCGTAGGAGAGCATGAGCGGTCCGCTGGTCGGGTTGGGCGCCACCTGCAGGCTGACGACATCGCTGTCGGGCGCCTGGGTGCTTACGGCCACCTGATACGGCGGCAGGCTGATCTGGTCGACCCAGCAGCGGTCGGAACCGGCTACACCGATGCCGTCTTTTTCGTACACCCAGCGGAACGAATGGCTGCCGGCTTCTACCGGGAACGAAACTTCCGCCCAGGCGCTTTCACCGCTCCACTGGCCCATCATCTGGTTGTCGATGTAGAAGCGCAGGAAGTCATAGTCCTGTTCGGTGCTGGTGCGGCGCGCAAACGACACTTGTCCGTCGGAAGTGACATTGAGCGTCATGAACATTTCGGACTGCTGGTTGTGCGTGATGCTACCCGAACGCGCGCAGCTCGCGCCTTCATAGGGGCTGGCGGTGGAGATTGTCCAGGGTTTGTTGCCGCCCATTTGCCAGGGGAAAGCCTGGAAGCTGTTGCTGCCGAAGGTTTCGATAATGGCGTTGATGACCAGGGGGCCATACGTTTTCGCCGCGTCGTAATTGCCGGCTGTGACCTGATAATCAAAGGAAGCGGATACCACTTGCGGGGCGTCGGGCGCTACAACAACGGTGTACACGGCGTTGGCCTGGCCCGTGGTCGCGTCGAGGGCGCCCAGGAAGACGGGGCCGGAGAGGGTCAGCCAGGGCGAATCGGTGCTCAGGGCGCCCACGGCGTTGGGGCTCAGGCTTTTGCCCGTATTGAGGTTGGAAACGGTGATTTTGGCGGTTTCTCCGCTTTCCAGGCGGCCGTTGCCGTTGCCGCCCTGCGTATCGTCGAGGGTGATGGCGCCGACAGAAAGTTTGGGTGCCTGCAATTTGACCGACAGCGGCATGTCGAAGGTAGTGCCTGAATTGTACTCGATATGCAGGTTGAAATTGACCGTGTGGCCGTCGGCTACGTCGTCATTTACCTTAAAACTGAATGCAGCGGGGATCTGAATGGAGGTGCTGTCGTCGATGTCGCCGAACGTTTCGCTGGCGTCGAGCAGCACGATATTGTCGTCGTTGCTACTGAGGGTGGCGCTGGTGGCGGCTGCCAGTCCGACGCCAACGTTGGCGAGGGTCACGTCGAGGTTGACCGTTTCGTCGTAGTCTGCTGCCTGGTTGTTGTTGCCGGTCTGATCGTTGAGAACAATCTCCTGGCTGATCACAAACGGAATACCGGCGGGGGTGACGTTGATCGTTCCCTGGTACGGGATATAATTAAACTGGCTGACCGTCACGGTCATGTCGCCGACATTGTTGAGCGATGGGAAATCCAGTACCGCCACGCCGTTTTCAACGATACCTACGGCGAGGGTTTGGCCCTGCCAGTACAAGCTGACCAGGGCGCCTTCCACGTCGCTGGACACGCTCAGGCTGGTGGTACCGAGGAAAGTGGAGGGCTGGTGGGTGGCGTTGAGCGTTTGGGGCAGTTTGGTGCGCGGCACCGTGGTGGGGTCGCAGAAGGGGTTCCACACATCGGCCATGTCGATGCCACCTTGTCCGTATGCGGCAATCATCAGGGCGTTTCCGTAGGTCGCCATGCCGCCGAGGGTGGGGGAGAGGGTGACGCCGTCGGCGTCGACGAGGTATTGGTTCATGCCGTCCTGGCCTTCCATGGGCGGCGCCCAGCTTTGGAAGTCGGAGGAGAAATAGCCTGCGATGGCTCCCCAGGGTTCGTCGGCGGAGGCGCCGGCGCGTTGCGCGGCTTCGCCCAGGCAATCGCCGCCGTTGTTGTTGGTAAAATTGCCGGCGCAGCAGGCCACGGCGATGATAATGGGATAGCGATGGTGGTTGCGCAGGGCCGCCACGGCGTCGGTATTGAAATTGCCGGATACCAGGCCTTGTTCCCAGCCGTGGCCGGTGTAGTTGTACAGGCTGACGCCCCGGTTATTCATGACTTCGACCAGTTGGGTATTGGCCGGATTGCCGGGTTTGTCGGCGGTTTCGTCGCCGGGGGTGGGGGAGATGTCGGCGTGGTTGCCGTCGTAGAATTCCCAGTATTTTTCATAGCCATCGGCAAGGTGGGCGGCTTTCCACTCGTTGCCTTGTTGGTAGTCGGCCTGGTTGTCGTCGCCGATGCCCTGGCCTTCGTTCGAGGCGGAGGCCATGCCGGTGGCGCACCAGTTTTCGGCCTCGTCGACCAGCGGATTTTTTTCGTATTCCAGGTTGCGGGCCACCATGATCTCTACGTCGCCAAGGGTGGCGGCATTGAAGCGGCCGACAAATATTTCAGGGTAGTGGTCGTCGCCAGCCTGATAGCCCAGGCAATTGTCGCAGGAATAAGGGCTGCCGGGGCGCACAAGCGGTTCGAGGGCATTTTCGTCGCCTACCAACAGCAGGTAGGAAATGCCGTGGGTGGCGTAATAATCCGATACAAAGGCGTAGATGCCATCCGGCGCCAGCGACGGTACTTCGGAAGTGAGGACGACGGTCGTGTAAATACCCGATTGACGCTTCCAGGCCAGGAAAGGTTCGAGCGCCGGCAGAAATTCGTCTTTTGTAATGACGAGCATTTTTTCCGGCTCGGTGGCCGCGCTGCGGCTTTGCGCCCCGCTTTTGGACGAATAATTCAGGAAGGTGCGGGCATACAATTGTTCGAAACCGCGGCTTTGTGCGCGAACGGTATTATCTGTCAACTCATTATCGCCTTGCTCCTCGGCGCGGTATACGCGCACCACGATTTCATGGTATACCCGAAGGGTGTTGCTCACCGGATTGTATTGAACCGGGTAAATCCACAACGATTGCCCCCGCACATCGCGCAGAATGAATGGTTTGCCGTTCATTTCGGCCAAAACGCCGGGGAAAAACGCGTCTTCCTGGTACAAAGGCGCGTATTCGTACGGCACGGTAGCGGGATCGATCGTGCGCATCAAATTGCCTTTGGAGGGCGCGACGGCTACATTGGGCAGGTCTTCGTATTCGCCGCCCAATATTTCCACCGACATAGCCCCTGTGGCAGGCAGCGACAGCGCGGTAGCGACGTTGGGGAGATCCGGCGCGCCGGCGCGCAGCAACGGCGTACCGTCGGCCATGGTGACCATAACGGCGGGCCCCTGTGGCGTTGTGACGGCGTGCTGGTCGACGCCGCTGAGCGTAAGGCGGATCAGGGTTTCCTCTTCCGTACTGGCCAGCACCTGAACGCGGGTTTCGCTTTGCGCCTGGGCGATCAGGGCGGTTACCGACAGGCAGTAGAAAAGGAAGGTAATTAAATTTTTCATGTTGTTCAAATTAAGCAGGTTGCAAAAGGATAGGTTCCCGTATTATTCGTTGGTAATCAATAGCGGAGTTGTTTTTTGTCCGGTTTTCAGAAAATAGGTTCCGGCCCTTAAATGGCGCAATGAAATTTGCTCCGCCGAATTGGGCAATACCTGTTGTTGTAAAACGACCTGCCCGGATGGGGAGATCAGTTGAAAAATAGCCGCGGTGGCGGCAGGGTTTTCCAGAGTAAGCAAATCGGTAGCCGGATTGGGATAAAAACGAGGCGCCTCGGCGACAACCGTGCCGGCGGCGCTTGTGCCCGGTGTGTGCAGGCTGAAATAGACGTCGACAAAATTGTTTTCGTTGCCGTCTTCCCAGGCCCGAAACCAAAGCCAGGCCGCTCCCGGGACCACGTCCGGCAGCACAATCAGTTTGAGATAGGGCTGGGTAGCGCCCACAACGGGGTTCATGATGCCATTGCCCGGGATACCGCTGTAGCACAAGCCGTAGTCGCACAAATCGGCGTCCCAGCCATCGGGCATGCTGACTTCCAGCAGGCGCCAGCGCAGGGTGAGCGAGTCGCCGCTCAGGTTGTTAAAAATGATGTAACATTCGTTGGCTTGTTCAAAGGCGACTTCCTGCTGGAGCAGGGGGCCGTTGGTCGGCTCGAAGCTTTGGCCTTGCAGAATGCAGGGCAACAGGACAAATAAAAGTGGGCGGATCGACATAGTGCAAAAGGACACCCGAAAGTAAGCCTTTCACCCGTGCGGCCATGCGATCGATCGACTTAGTTTTGGAAAGGATCGGACAAATTCTGCAAAAACGGCCATAAGCATCTGTATTTCAGCGCAACCAGGCTTCCAGTCCCTCCACCGTCCAGGCGCCTTCCACCCTGAAACCGCCGGTCGCGGTGCGGCGCAGGCTGCTCAAATAGGCTCCGGTATCGAGGGCCTGCCCCAAATCGTGCGCCAGCGACCGGATATAGGTCCCCTTGCCGCAAACCACCCTGAAATCGCATTGCAGGCCATCGGCGAAATCGGGGTGCAGGTGAATTGGCGCTCCTTTTTTACTGATAATCTGCGGTGTAGCCGAGGAGGCCGGCACCGCCCGAAGTGGCGTCAGGTCGAATTCATCGATCCGAACGGTTCGTGGCTCAATTTCGGTGATCTGACCGGTTCGGGCGTTTTTGTACACGCGTTTGCCGTCCACTTTGATGGCGGAAAACACCGGCGGAACTTGTTGTATTTCCCCTAAAAACCGGTGTCTGGCTTTTTCCAACAGGTCGTTGTTCAGGTGCTCCGTGGGAAATGTCGCCTCAACGGGTTTTTCCAAATCATAAGAAGCCGTTGTGGCGCCGAAAGTGATCGTCCCGGTGTATTCTTTGCTCAAGGCCTGCAGCGTTTCGATCTTTTTGGTGTACTCCCCCGTGCAAAGAATCAACAAGCCGGTCGCCAGCGGATCGAGCGTGCCGGCGTGGCCGATTTTGATGCGTTTGATGCCCAGTTTTCGGGACAAGAGGTAACGCACCTTG
>JADZFP010000442.1 GCA_020849825.1 Saprospiraceae bacterium | reverse complement strand
TTAGAAGCCATCTCAAAAATACCTGAGCAAGATTTTGATACAACCAAGTGAAACAAAAGCAAAAAAGTTCTCTGAATAATACTCGTGTCGAACCAAGAGGCGTCGGAAGTTGAAAAGCCAGGCAAAGAGGCGTTCGATTTTCCAGCGGCGTTTATATCGTCTCAAGACCCTACCATCCTGGGTTTTAGGCTTTTTGCGATTCGAACGGTGTGGGGCGATCATCTCAACACCCTGATTTTCAAGATTTTGATCTAATGGATCGCTGTCATATGCTTTGTCGCCAATTACTCGTTGAGGGACTTGCGCCACGAATCGATTCGCCAAAGTGTCTTCAACAAGGGTGACTTCGTGTGGTGAAGCGCTTGCCAGGTAAATGGCGAGAGGTAAACCAGCGCGGTCTGCAAGGGCCATGATCTTGGTCCCTTTGCCCCGCTTGGTTTTCCCAACACAGAGTCCCCTTTTTTTGCCGGCACAAAGGTGCCGTCGATGAAACACTCGGATAAATCTAATCCACCCCGTTGCCGTAAGTCCTCAGCCAGAACTTCTAAAATGGTCGAAAACACCCCACTTTTCGCCCATTTTTGAAAGATTCGGTGACAGGTTTGGTACGGTGGGTATCGAGCGGGAAGGTCTTGCCAGCGGGCACCAGTTCGCAAAATCCACAAAATGCCATCCAGCACTTCACGTGGATCACGAGGTGGGCGCCCACGACCATCCGAACGACGTTGAACAGGTATAAGTGCTTCAATTAGAGCCCATTGTTCGTCTTTTAATTCCATAATAGCGTAGCCTTTTCTACGCTAAGTTAATAAATGCCATTTTTGAGATGGCTTCTAGCCATAGCTCGTATCGAGAGACAACAAGAATTGCTTTAAGCATTCAGGTTAATCGCGGGTTGTTTTTGCGCTCAGACTCGCCGACCTGGAGGTCGGCGCTACAGCGGCGCTACAGCGGCGCGACAGGCCGTTCATCGATCCAAATCTCCCATTCGCCAGAAACATGTTGCAGTCGGCCGTTACTCCCGGTACTTTCGTTTGATAAAAAATGAAATACCATGCACACCATACTCGGCATTAACGGAACCGCCGGCCCCGGCCTGGCAGCAGCTTTGAAAAAACAAAATATTCGCGTCAGGGGCGTCAGCCGCCGACCTGCCGAAGGTGATTGGGAACACGTGACTGCCGATGTGACCAACCTGACGGATATGATGCGGGTGGTCGATGGTTCGGAGGTGGTGTACCTGTTGGTGGGCCTGCAATACGACATCAACGTATGGCGCCGCGACTGGCCGGTCATCATGCAAAATGCAATCGAAGCCTGCCTGATGCACAAGGCCAAACTGGTGTTTATGGACAATGTGTATGCCTACGGCCTGGTCGAGGGCCCGATGACCGAAGACACGCCCATGCACCCCAACAGCGAAAAAGGCAAAGTGCGCAAACAAATCGCAGCAATGCTGCTCGACGCCGTGCGCGAACGCGGTCTGCGCGCCTGTATCGGCCGGGCGGCTGATTTTTACGGCCCGCGCTGCGCGACCTCTATGCTGAATACAACGGTTTTTGAACGCTTTGCTGCCGGCAAATCGGCGTTTTTGATGGGCCGCGCCGACAAAGTGCACACGTTTACCTACACCGACGACATCGGCCCGGCACTGGCTATTCTGGGTACCGACGCCCGCGCCGACGGCCAGGTATGGCATTTGCCGACATCCAACGAACCCTGGACGAACCGCGATTGGGTCGAAGCCGCTGCCAAGGGTTTCGGCGTACAGCCCAAATACCAGGCAACACCGACGTTCATGCTCCGTATAATCGGGGTATTCAACAAACTCTTCCGCGAGCTGGTGGAAATGAACTACCAGTTTACCCACGATTACGTGTTGTCGTCGGCCAAATTTGAAAAGACTTTCGGCATGAAACCCACAACAAATGCCGATGGTGTCGCCCAAACGGTGGCTTTTTATAAAAACAAATAGAAAAATCTATGAACGAGTATTCCGCCGCACAAAATTATCTGGAAACCACCCGCGCGCTCTTCCGCTATTATCGCGAGCTGGGCGACAAGGCGCTGGCGCAGATCGGCGACGAACATATCCACTGGCAACCCACTCCGGAAAGCAACAGCGTCGCTGTCGTCGTCAAACACATGAGCGGCAACATGCTGAGCAGATTTACCAATTTTCTGACCGAAGACGGTGAAAAGCCCTGGCGCAATCGCGATGCGGAATTTGAAAAAAACGATTATGCCTCGAAAGCAGAACTCCTGAACGCTTGGCAAGAGGGCTGGAACTGTTTTTTCCAGGCGCTCGACCCGTTGACGGAAGCCGATCTGGGTCGCATCGTCTATATCCGGAATCAGGGGCATACGGTGCTGGAAGCCCTCAATCGCCAACTGGCGCACTACGCCTACCATACTGGCCAGATCGTGTTTTTGTGCAGGATGCTGACCGGCGAAAACTGGCAGACCTTGTCTATTCCGAAAGGGGGGTCGCAGGCTTTTAATTCGGAGAAATTCGCGGAAGAGAAAAGCCGGCGTTTTTTTGCCAAATAGACCGGAAGCCATTTACAATAAATCTGCCCGGCGAGTATTTTTAAGATGGCTTCTATGAAAAAAGGCGCAGCGAACAACCGTTCCTGCGCCTTTTTTATTCAATAATCTCTATTGATCGTCAATCAAACTCTATCGTATCGCCTGCTTTGAAAATCTTCTTGCCGTCTTCTTTGGGCGGATTGATTTCAGCCGGCGCGGAGGCTTCCTCGCTTGAACCAAACAGTTCGGTCTGCTGCGCTTCCGGAGCGTGTTTGTCGGCCTTTGGCGGGTGGCTGTCCGATTCTACTTCCTTGATGCCGCTCAGGGCCTGATCGCTCAGTTTGTTGCCCACGGCTTTCCAGCCTTTGACGTCCATAAAGTCGCCCAGGCTCAGTTCGCCGCTCATGGGTTTGCCCTTGATTTTGATGGTATAGCGGATGCGCGGATTTTCCTTGATTGAGGCAAAGAGTAATTTCGATTTGTTGTGGTCGGTCAGGAAGGAGTAGCGTTCGCGCAGTTTGTTGGTTTCGACGCGGAAGCGTTTGACCATCGTCCAGCCTTTAAGGCCGTCGAAATGCACGGCACTGATGACCAGTTCGGGATGGAATTTGCCGAGGTGAAGGATTTCCTTGGGCTCGAAGCGCTGGCTGGTATCGGGGTCGGTTACTTCGTAGGAGCCGTCGTTGTAGAGCAGCAGGAGGGTGTCGCCGGTGTCGAATTCGCCGAGCAGGCGTCCGCGCTCCTGGGTATTGAGGCGTCCGGTGATGTCGTCAAACCAGATTTTCTGGGCGCCGATGGTGCTTTTCCCCACCTCTTTTTGTTTGATCTGTTTGACCGGGTATTTGGTCAAAACATTGCCCAGCGAGTCTCTGCCTTTGATGGCCAGCTCACCGAAATCGTAGTCGAACACCTTGATTTTAGCGGTACTGCCCGGGCTGAGGGTCACGCTGACCACTTCGCTCTCGCCGTTGGGATTGGCGGTGAAGTAGAGCAGTTTGGAGCCTTTGGCGTCGGAGCCGAGTTGGTACTCCTTGTCGCGGGTGATGGCGGTGACGTTGAATCGTTTGACGAAGTTTTTCCCCGTTTTGGCATCGACGTAGGCGAGGTTGTAGGTGGTGCGTTCGTCGTTCTTTTTCCAGACGGCAACGTGTACGATGTCTTTGCCGACGAAGGTTTTATCCCCGACGCGGACGACCTTCATCACGCCGTCGCGGCGGAAGATGATGATGTCGTCGATATCGGAGCAGTCCTGCACGAATTCGTCTTTTTTCAGCCCGGTGCCGATAAAACCGTCGGCGCGGTTGACGTACAGTTTGGCGTTGTTGGCCACCACTTCGGTGGCGCGGATTTCGTCGAAAGTAATGATCTCCGTGCGGCGTTCGCGGCCTTTGGCGTATTTGGAGAGCAGATTTTCGAAGTAGGCGATGGCGTATTCTGTAAGGTGTGCGAGGTGGTGTTTGGTTTGTTCGAGTTCGGCGCCCAGTTCGGCGATTTGTTCGTCGGCTTTAAAAGAGTTGAATTTGGAGATGCGTTTGATGCGGATTTCCGTCAGGCGGATGATGTCGTCTTCCGTGATATCGCGCAACAACTTGATTCTTTTCGTCTCCTTGGCGTATCCGGGTTCGCCGGGCGTGGCGACATACTTTTTGAGGCCTTCATCGATGGTAGAAAGCACGGCTTCCCAGGTTTCGCACTCTTCGATATCGCGGTAGATGCGTTTTTCAATAAAGATTTTTTCCAGCGAGGCGAAGTGCAATTTTTCCTCGAGTTCTTTTTGCTGGATCTCGAGTTCCTGGCGCAGCAGGTCTTTGGTGTTTTCGGTAGAAATGCGCAGCAGTTCGTTCGCATCGGTGAACACCGGTCGGTTGTCGACGATGATGCAGCAGTTGGGGGAAATGGACACCTCGCAGTCGGTAAAAGCGTAGAGTGCGTCGATGGTCACGTCGGGGCTGACGCCGGGTTGCAGTTCGATTTCGATATCGACTTCGGCCGCGGTTTTATCGACCACTTTTTTGATCTTGATCTGGCCTTTGTCGTTGGCTTTGATGATACTTTCGATCAGGTCGCTGACGTATAAGCAGAAAGGAATTTCGGTGATTTGCATAGTTTTTTTGTCGATTTCGCGGATGCGGGCCCTTACGCGCACCTTGCCGCCGCGCGCGCCGCCGTTGTAGTCGCGCACGTCGATCATGCCGCCGGTGGGGACGTCGGGGTAAAGGTCGGCTTTGCGGCCTTTGAGCACAGCGATGCTGGCTTTGATGAGTTCGGTGAAGTTGTGCGGCAGGATTTTGGTGCTCAGGCACACGGCGATGCCCTCGACGCCCTGTGCAAGCACAAGCGGGAATTTCATGGGCAGGGTGACGGGTTCGCGTTTGCGGCCGTCGTAGGAGAGTTGCCACACGGTAGTATCGTGGTTGAAGGCCACGTCGAGGGCGAATTTGGTCAGGCGCGCTTCGATATAACGTGGGGCAGCGGCGTCGTCGCCGGTGCGATAATCGCCCCAGTTGCCCTGGCAATCGATCATCAGGTCTTTTTGCCCCATGTTGACCATAGCCTCCCCGATAGCGGCGTCGCCGTGGGGGTGGTACTGCATGGTCTGACCGATGAGATTGGCGACTTTGTGGTAGCGGCCGTCGTGTTGCTCGAACATGGCGTGCAGGATGCGGCGCTGCACGGGTTTGAGCCCGTCTTCCACGGCTGGTACGGCGCGTTCGAGGATGACGTAGGAGGCGTAGTCGAGAAAATAATTCTGGTACATTCCCGAAAGGGTAATGACCTGATCTTCTCCATGCTGGGAGGTGGTAGGCGGTACGGTAGTGTCTTTTTTTGCGCGGGCCATTCCGAGTGCTTAATGGGTGAATGGGCGATGGAACTGGCAAAAGTAGGGAAAAGAGGGATTAAAAATAAAACTTTTTGTTTTTTAGCCTATCCCCAGCCCTCCTCCCCAACCCTTATAGGGTTACAAACCCTATAAGGGTTGGGGAGGAGGGCTGGGGATAGGCTGGTTAGGCCAGCTCTTGTGCCAACATGAAATCAACCTTGTGGCTGGAAAAGTGATCGGAGGGGTTGTTTCCCATCAAAAGTTCGTGAACTTTTTGCCGTTCGATTCGGCTGGGGCGGTTGCTGAACAATGCGTGCAGGGAGGTATGAGGCCAGTCCAACGGTTGTTTTGCAAAACCATGATGAACTGCATTGTTGTGCACATACTGGATCGCCTGAGCCAGATACCAGTCCTCATCCAGCGATTTTCGTTTGATATAATCGAGAAAAAGCGCTCCCCGGCGTTTGAATCTGCGATTGTAAGCTTGTGCATACCCATTCAAAAAGTCTTGAAATGGCTGCATAACTATCTTATGCCAGTTTAATTCGGATACATCAATAATTGCTGCTTGAAAATCGGGGTACTTGATTTTCTGGCGCCTGCAAAACTGTTCAAATAATACTTCCTTGGATCTGACCCTGACAATCAGATGAAAATGATTGGGCAAAAGGCAATAGGCATAGGTTTCTAAAAAAGGATATAAATGCTCGGAATACCGGCGCAGAAAATACAGGTAGTTTTCCGGTTCGCGGAACAAGTTCTCATGGCCAACGGCGTGGTTGTACACATGGTAAAATACGGTTGGAACGAATTGGGCCCGGGCTTCCATCGGTTGGGGAACGGGTTGGGCGGTTACTAAATAAGGTTTAGAAAACTCAAAACAAAAATACCCTATTTAAACATTTTTTGTTTTATTTTTATAAAAAAAATTGCGTTTGATCCATCAGCCTTACTTTTGCAAAATCTCAACATCCCGAACATATTGCGCCTTTTAACCCTATAAGGGTTGAAAACCCTTATAGGGTTAAAAGAAAAGGCGAAACAACGAAATATGGCCGCGCGCAAACGCTCACAACTCAGCATGAATTT
>JADZFP010000441.1 GCA_020849825.1 Saprospiraceae bacterium | reverse complement strand
TACCGCCAGGAACTGAACCGGATCAATTTTGCGCTGCTCCAATTGTCCGATGCCCTGGCGGAAAACGAAGACGCACAGCCTTCCCACCCTTCCACCCAACCTGCTCTCGCGTGGTACTGGTGGCTGATTCTTTTGCTGGCCGCCGCGGGTTTGGCCTGGTATTTTATTCAAAAAAAGGCGGAAAAAGCGCCTGTTTACCAGTTTCAATACAAACAAAAAGACATTCCTGCCGACGTACTGAACAAGATCGACTCCCTGCAAAAAGCCGGTCAGCTGCTGCGGGACATCAGCTTCGGGCCGGGCGGCCAATGGGCGATTTTTTACGGCCGCAACCGCTTTGTTACCAGCGGCAACCTGCCCAGGGAACTGATGTCGAAAATCGACACCTTCGGCCGGATTCGCGATGAGGAATTAAAAGGACTTTACCTCGGCGCCAATTCGGAAGCCCTCCTGTGGTTCAACCGCAACTTTTTCTGGCATACCGCCTACCGCGAAATTCCCAAAAATTGCCTCGACTCGCTCGGCCTCTGTCACCGCCTCGACCGCGAAATCCGCGACGTGGCCATCGACCCCGTTTCCAATTCCTGGGTCATCCTCTGGGACCTCAATGGCTACACCTACAGCAACATACACGACACATTGCTGGTCCACCTCAAACGCAGCAGCATCGAAAACAACGGCCTCCTGAAAAGTATCGAGTTCAGCAACGACGGCGGCTGGATTTTGCTTAGCGACTACAATAACTACTGGTACGGATTCGTCGATAATGACTTGATCACCGCGTTGATGGAAGTGCAGAAAAACCAACGCGAATTACTGGGGGTGTACATGCTGACAGGCAATAAATGGATCCTTTTGTACCGGTAAATGAATTAACCGCCCTGCTCAAAAACTCCACCGCCAGCGCACAAAAACGGCATTGAACCGGTTGCCGAAATGACCGGCCGGGCCCTGGCCGAAAAACAGCTGACCTGTCAGGTCGGCATTCCAGTTGTCGGCGACCGAGACGCCGAAAGAAGGCAGCGCGATCAGGATTTCCGCATCGGGAGCATACAACACCCCCAGCGAGCCGCTGAGCAAGGGCGTAATTTGTTTGTTCAAACTGGCCAGCAAGCTCAACCGGGCCGGGAACAAATTGTCGGGCGAAAGGGTGGTATTGGCCAGTGCCTCCGGGTTTTGGACGCCGCCGGCCGCGCGCGAATTCCAGAGGACGCCACCGCTGAGCAGCCAGTTTTTGCCAAATAAATAATCTGTGCCAAGCGTCAGACTCAGGGCCGTTTTTCCCGTATCGAGCGGCTGAAACAGCGTCCATTCTCCTTTGAAACCCGTATTGCCGAGGTCGCCAGCCCAACCGCCGCCAAAAGCGATCTGGTGTTTGAACCAGGCGCCGATCAGCTGCCAGTCGTAAGTGCCGGTATGCCCCGTGTAGCGCAGGCCGCCGACCCAGTTGTTGCGCTGACGCGAAGGGCCATACACGGCTTCGAGGTGCGAAAAGCCGCCGATCCGGTACTCGACCCGCAGGGCATCGGCGCCCGGGCGCTCCTCATAGTCGAAATCGAGGAAGTTGTAGGCATTGAACAGGTCGTTGGGATTCCAGGTCGTGGCGATCCCCCAATTGATCCGCTGCCGTCCCAAGCGTATTCGCCAGCGCCCGGGTCGGTAATCGAGGTACATCCGGTCGGAAATGCTGTGCATGACCAGAGCGCTGCGCTCGATGGAATTGAAAGAAAGATCGAAGAAACCCGGATCGCGCTCCAGTTCCGCGGCAAAATCGGGTGAAAAACGCACCAGGTCGCCATAAAACAGCCGGTTGCGCAGTTCCACGTTCAGGGTCAGCAAACTGTCGGGCGACCACTGCAGGGCCAGGCGATTGTGAAAAAAGCCGCTGTTGAGCAGGGTGTTTTGCCGGTCGGTAAAAAAGAAGGTCTGTAGGTTTTTGACGTAGCCGCGAAAAACGACCTGCTGGGCGGAAGTGAAGGAAAGCGAGGAGAAAAAAAGTAAAAGGGCGAGTGCGCAGGCGCGTGAAACAGCCGGAAACATGTCCATACCGCTCGTTTTTAATGTTCCAGTGCCAGTGCTGCCGAATCCGAACTCACCTGTCCGTCGACCAGGGTAATTACCCGGCGGGCGCGTTCGATCACGCGGCTGTCGTGGGTGGAAAAGAGAAAAGTGGTGTTCTCTTCCCGGTTGAGTTTTTCCATAATATCAAGCAGATTCGATGCCGAAGCGCTGTCGAGATTGGCGGTGGGCTCGTCGGCCAGTACAAAGGCCGGCTTGGATGCCAGGGCTCGCGCCACAGCCACGCGCTGTTGCTGGCCGCCCGAGAGTTGGGCGGGCCGGCTGTCGGCTTTGTCGGAAAGCCCCACGGCAGCCAACAGTTCGGCCACGCGTTTGTCGCGCCGGGCCTTGGGCACTTTTTGCAAAAACATGATAAACTCCACGTTTTCACGTGCCGTCAGGGCCGGAATAAGATTAAAAGCCTGAAATACAAACCCTATGCGGCGCAGCCGGAAGTCGATGAGTTGATTGGCGGAAAGACGCGTGATGTCTTCGCCCTCGATCAGTATACTGCCCGAATCCGGGTGATCCAGGCCGCCGAGCAGGTTGAGCAAAGTGGTTTTGCCGGAGCCGGAAGGCCCGACGAGCGTAGTAAACTCGCCCTGCCCCAGGTGCAAATGGACATGATTGACAGCATACACCGGGATTGTGTCCGGGTTGTACACCTTGGAGATGTCGTGCGCGTCGATAATGGGTAGCATAGTGCTTTATTTTAGCCAAAAAACAACCGGAGCAGGTCAGAATCTTCATCAACTCAAATCCTCCTGATCGCTTCTGCAGGCCGCAGCGACAAAGCTTTTAAAGCGGGGAAAACGCCCGAAAGCAGCGCGGTAACCAATACACTCGCGAGGATTTGTCCCACATTGCGGGTGGGCAAAAAGGGGTAAATGATGTTTTCATATCCGAATTCACTCATCACATTGCCGGCAATAGCGCTCCGATCGATGCCCTTGCGCCCCAGCCAGCCAATGATGAGAAAAGCCACACCCATGCCGAAAGGCGCCCCGGCCAGCGTAAGGAACAGGGTTTCCAGCTGAATCATGCCAAACAGCCGGAATTTGTTCATCCCGAGGGCGCCCATCACCCCGATCTCCCGGGTGCGCTCGAGCACGGCCATCAACATGGTATTGACGATCCCGAAAGCGAGCGCCAGAAAAATGATAACCAGCATAATCAGCGAAGCGACATCCAGCGAATCGATGGTCAGGCTGATTTCCGGCGCGATTTCCTGCCAGGGCTGCACGGCCAAACCGGGTAGCGCAGCCTTGAAATCGCCCACCGCCGCATCGAGCGCGCCAAGGTCGTGCAACATCACGGCCGCTTCCTGCGCTTCATCCGGATTGCCCAGCAGATGCGCCAGCTCGGTACGGCGGACATAAACATTGAGTTCGTCGAGCGGACCGTTGCTGGTTTTGTAAAAGCCGCACACGCGGAAAGCACCAGCGGCAATATTGCCCGCCGTATCGGTAAAACTGAGCACGACCTTTCCGCCCACCCGAATACCCATTTTTTCCGCCAGGCGAGTGCCCAGCAGGATTTGCCCTTTTTTTTCAGGGTCAAAATATGCCCCGCCTTCCTGCACAAAATCGGACAAGCCCCGCAGGCTGTCTTCCTGTACCGGATCGATCCCGTAAATGCGCACGCCATTGGTCGAAGTCGCATTCGCCAACAGGC
>JADZFP010000440.1 GCA_020849825.1 Saprospiraceae bacterium | reverse complement strand
ACCCCAGGCATATCCTGAGAGCAGTAACAACCCTTTTGCCAATACCTAAAACCCAACACCCAACACCTGCTTACCAGAAGACGATGTAAAGCGCGGCCAGCACACCGATCACGATAAGGGCGCCCAGGGTGAAGCTGGGCGAGGTGCGGAACATATTCGTATCCACCCGCATTGCCTTGGGGTTGTCCTTGCTTTTCGGATCGACCAGACTGATGACGGCCATAAGGGCGACCAAAACAAGAAATACCCAGCCCATTCGATCGAGGAACGGCACCTGGGGCAACCAGGCTTTGAAAGCAAAACCGAGCGGAATGGTGACCAGCGCAGCGACCAGTGCGGCATTGGCCGTGGCGCGTTTCCAGAAGAAGCCCAACAGGAAGATCGCCACTACGCCGGGCGAAATCAGACCGGTGAAGTCCTGGATAAACTGGAAGCCCTGTTCGAGTTTCTGCAGTTGCGGCGCCACCAGCACGGCGATAATCATGGCCACGATGATGACGTAGCGGCCGATTCGCACCTGTTTGGCCTCGCCGGCCGTTTTGTCCATGTATTTGTTGTAAATGTCGAGGGTAAAAATCGTCGCAATCGAATTGGCTTTACCGGCCAGCGAAGCCACGATGGCGGCTGTCAGGGCGGCAAATGAAAGCCCTTTAAGGCCCGGACCGAGCAGATTGAGCAATACGGGATAAGCCCTGTCGGGTTTTACTTCTCCCGCTGCATTGACCATTTCAGCCTGGAACAAGCCTTTTTGATACAATACGTAAGCGGCAATGCCCGGGCTAACCACGATAATCGGCATCAGCAACTTCAGGAAAGAAGCAAACAGCAGGCCGTTGCGCGCCGTGTTGATGTTGGCGCCCAGGGCGCGCTGCGTGATGTACTGGTTGCAACCCCAGTAGTTGAGGTTGGCGATCCACATGGCGCCGACGAGCACGGTAAGCCCGGGCAGGTCTTTATAATGCGGATTGGATTCGTCGAAGATCATGTGAAAATGCTCCGGCGCTTGCTGGCGCAAAAGCCCCAGACCCGTCCACATACCCTGGCTGCCGAATTGCTGGGCGACCAGATCGAGGGCCAGGTAAGTAGTGGCCAGACCGCCGAGTACCAAAATCGCCACCTGAATCACATCGGTGTAACCGATCACCTTCATACCTCCGAGCGTGATGATGATGGCAAATACTGCCAGGAACACGGCGCAGGCCGTAAAACTGAATCCGGAGATCGTCGAGACGGCGATAGCGCCCAGGTACAGAATCGAGGTCAGGTTGACAAACACGTACACCAGCAGCCAGAATACCGCCATCATGGTCGCTACCAGCGGGCTGTACCGCTTTTCGAGGAACTGCGGCATGGTAAAGATCCGGTTGGTGATGTAGCCGGGCATAAAAAACACGGCCACGACCAGCAGAGTGGCCGCCGCCATCCATTCGTAGGAAGCGATCGCCAGGCCCATGGCAAAACCTGAACCCGACATACCGATAAACTGTTCGGCGCTGATGTTGGAGGCGATCAGCGAAGCCCCGATGGCCCACCAGGTCAGGGCGCCTTCGGCCAGAAAGAAATCGGTGGCGCTGGCATTGGCTGTTTTTTTACGCTGGTAAATCCAGTAGCCGTAACCGGCCACGATCAGGAAATAAGCCAGAAAGACGAGGTAGTCTAAGTTTTGTAGTTGATTGCCCATTGATTCAGGAAGAAATTTTTGGTGAAAAAACCATTGACCAAACAAAACTTGGCCTTGGTTAAGGCGGCCAAATATAGGACAGGTTTTGGCGGAATCACTAACTTCGGACTACGCCAACGCTACGCACAAAAAACTTTTTGTCCCCCTTGCTGTATCGGCGGAATTCCCCTTATCTTTGCGCTCCGTTTAAATACACGATGGTATCGTGGCCGAGTGGTTAGGCACAGGTCTGCAAAACCTGCTACAGCGGTTCGAATCCGCTCGATACCTCAAAAAGAAAGGCTAATAAGTTGACTGACAACTTGTTAGCCTTCTTTATTTTTGGTTTGGGTACGATGAGCAGCAGGGCAATTGGGTTTGAACGTCAATATGGAGGAACAGACTTAATTGCTTTCCACCCTGACGCTCGCATCAACCAAGCGAAACATCTCCTTCCAGTAGTATTTCATTTCTCCTGTCTGTGTTTTAGCGATCAATTCGCCGGGAAACCACAGGTAAACGCGGGCATTGGTCATTTGTCCTTGCCGGATACCGTATTGCTGCTGGACCCACATCCAGTCGTGCTGTGCAGCGGCCTCTGCATCATTTTTATCTTTCAAGGGGCTGAGCTGATAATCGCGAGGGGCAGCCTGCGAGTGCACCATGTCGCTCAGGTAGAGGATTGTTTTCGGAGCCGCTGCTGGTGCATTTTTAAAAAAATCAGCCGCTGCTGCCAGGGTGCCGAGCAGGTCGGTCTCGAGAGTAGCCGTGTTATTTGAGGTGGCAAGTACCTGGGCTTCTACTTCGTCGAGTACGGACTGGCGTAAGTTTCGAAGTTTTTGTGTGTACAGCGCGGTATCCTGAGTGAATTCGATCGACTTCTTTCCGCAGGCGCAGGGCAGTTCTTCTTCAAATTGCGCTGAGAATGCCCTGGCAGCATCGATCGTCCCTCCGTGGATTAAGCGAATCTCGACCCGGTCACCAGCCTGCCGGATCGTTGTGTCCAGCATCGTCTCGAGGTTTTCCTTGATTTGTGACAAATAGGCTGGCGAAGAAAGTTCCGCACTTTTTGACTTATCAATAAAAATGAGCGTGTTTCGGTTGACAGCCTGGATAACCGGACATTCACAGCAGCCCGAAAAAAGAAAAAGCAGGAAAAACAGCGCTGGCCAGTATTTAATCGTCTTCTCCATTTAATTGGTATTTGTTTCGTTGATGGTTGTATTCAATGATTTGGCGGATTTGTTGATGCAAATAACCCGGGGATGTGCCAGATTCTCCCCCTGTTTCTGGCTCCTTTGTTGTTTCGGGGTTGTTTCTTACGCCCGATGGACGGGGCGATCTGCGAAGCGAGCCAAGTTGATGCGGATGAATGACGATCCGGTCGCCCAGTTCGCATATTTTTCCCCTCTCGTAAGCTTCGTTGTAAAAGGCGACGTCGGCGCCGATATCGTGTTCGGTAATTTTTTTGAGCAGGGTTTTCGACAACAACGTGAGTTTCTCAAGGGCCTGTTCCAGTGTGGCAATGTCCGGCAGCAATCTCAAAGCATTGCCCGCCTGATCGCGTTGGATAAGCGCGGCTTTGGAGCGTTCTGACAGATTGGCAATTTCCTCTTTTAATTGTTGGAGTATCAGGTGATTTTGCCTGGCTGCCTTTTTCAGACGTTGTTTTTTTATCAGTATATCCGCCGCGGGGAAGGCAATGCTCAAACAAATGGCCGCTGCCACGGCAAACAGGATATTGGATAGTACAAAAATCCAGTACAGCGCCCGGTTTGTTCCCCGATTGAGGCCAATGTCAATCAGTTGTTTTTCGCTGCTTGCGACCTCATTCCGTAGGGCTTTTTTCCGCTCCTGATAATCGGTCGCAAGCGCCTGGCCGTCCGGAGTGGTATTGGCGCCGGTGCGGATAAGCAATTTCTCTTTCCGTTCGATCTCCGTGATATCGACTTGTTTTGCCCGTATCTGACCTTCGATAAAGGACATCTGGAGATCGGTTCGCAGGTATTCTTCCCGGTAATAGCCCATCAGTCCCAGCACCAGTAGAGCAATGCCGGAAACGCAGCTCAACAACCAGTGCTTCCGGCTTGATTCGCCCCGGAGATAAGGCTTTTCAAACAACCGGTCGATAGTGGGTTTGATGACAAAGGTGATACCCGACATGGCAAGCGCCAGCGTAATGGCGCCGAATGCCTGCATTTTTAATCCATTGAGCAGGACGTCGTAGGTAACATACCAGTCTGAGCCGATGAATATCACGCCCATGAGCAAAAATAAACTGACGTTGGTCCAATTGTACTCTGGTTTAATCCGATCAGCTTGGTTTTCTGTGTCTTCGATCTGGTGTTGCGTCGAAGCAATATCAAATTCTATTCGTTCTTTTTGTTCGATGTTTGCCTGTAGTTCCCAGACATTGGCAGAAATGACGTTCTGGAGTTCCAGCCGGCGTTTTTTCGTTTCTTCGAGTTCTTTTCTTTGGGTCTCTATTTCCTGCAGAGTGATGCCGAGTTCCTTTTTGGAAAGATCCTTATTGCCCAAATGGAAAATGAAGAGTTCAAAGGCCTCTCTGGGTATTTTCAAAATCCCGTTGACAAAACCGTGGTCGTATACGTCATAATAAACGGTATAGGTTTTGCGCGCTTTTTCCTGAGCGGGGAATGTTGAATCCGACACGCCGTTGGCAGGAGCGGTGGTATTTTCTTCCTGGTTCATGGTTTGAAGACGGGTTTAATGCCGGCGGGCGAGTATTCTCGCAGTCTGGCGGTTGCTCATTGATTTACGGGCCGCGCGAGCCAGTTCATACTCGCTTAAAAACAAGGCAACGTGCGTCTCACCTTGCGCTTCCAAAACCGAAAGGCTTTTTTCCAACTCCGTCAGCGACTGCTCCGTTGTTTTCCGGAGGTCAATCGTTTCCTGAATTTTGCTTTTCAATTCGGCGATTTTGCCCTGAATATCCCTTATTTTTTCTTTTTGAAGCCTTCTAAGGCGGCGATTGGCAGTCAACTCGGCAAACTCCAGTTTGAGTTTAATCAGCACATTCAGCAGTCCTTTGCCCGCGAAAACAAAAAGCGAAAGAATCAGCAGGAAAAACACCAGCGCCTCGCCGGCTGGCCGTGCATTGTACCCCCGAAATACAACATATGCGGCGGCAATCAGGGGGATTACCATCTCCTCTGTATAAACTTTCCATCCCTCTCTTTTCAAATGATGCTCCTCTTTTTCTTCATTTTCGGGGCTGTATACAAGCGCCCAACGATTGAAGAGGCTAAAAGCCCCGAAAAGGTAAACAGCCGTGGTTGTAACTTCAGGGTAAGCAACTCCTCCCGTTTTGAGCCAGTCATAAATGATCCAATAGTTCAAAATCAACATGCCCGTATAAGCCAGAAATCCTGTTAAATAACGCCAGAAATCGTGTGGACGAAATTTGAACTGCTGGTGCGATTGCTCTATTCTATCATAATAACCCTCGATTTGGCCCTCCATCGAAGTTATTTCAGCATTCAGGCGTTGCAACTCATTGCGTTTGCCAGCAATGGATGTTTTGACCAGCTGAGTTTGTTCGTGAAAGTATTGCCTGATTGTCCGGATCTTTTCTTCCGGATACTCGTTGCTATCCGAAAGTCCGTAATACACGCCTTCGTCACGGAGCATATTTTTATCAACTATCCAGTCGAAGTTTGACATTTGGTTATTGGGAGAAGGCATCCCAATTCCCTCGTTTGTCGTAGTGGAAGTTTCCATCGGCTACAACAATTTGTACGCTGTTTCTGGCTGCAGAATGCGGTAGTTATAAAAAAACGGGGAACGAAGGCAAGATGATTATGAGTTTTACCACCAACCAAAATAATGCCAGCTGCTACCGCAGATAGGGTACCAGTTTGAGTTTTTATCAATCTTTTCTGATAACAATATATTTTCGTCGAGAAAACAATGCGGGCATTTGCCCCTATCAAGTTATCTATAACTTGACCAACTCCCGCAATTCCCCATCCGTCAATTCACCTACCCATTTTTCGCCCGCTGACACAGCGAGGTTGGCCAGTTCTTTTTTCGACTGCAGCATGGCATTGATTTTTTCCTCAAAAGTGCCCTGCGTGATAAACCGGTGTACCTGCACGTTGCGCTGCTGGCCGATCCGGAAGGCCCGATCGGTGGCCTGGGCTTCCACGGCGGGGTTCCACCAGAGGTCGTAATGGACGACGTTGGAGGCTGCCGTGAGATTGAGGCCGGTGCCGCCGGCTTTGAGCGACAACAGCAAAACGCGCTCGCTGTGCTGATGCTGAAAGGCCTCCACCATTTGGTCGCGCCCTTTGCGCGAGACGCCGCCGTGCAGGAAGGAAGCGTTGATACCCAGGCGTTCGCGCAGGAGCGGAACCAGCAGCTCGCCCATTTCGCGATACTGGGTAAAAATCAGCGTCTTCTCGCCGTTTTCCAGAATTTGCTCCAGCAGATTGAGCAGGAGTTGCGTTTTGCCCGAAAGCGCCGGATCGGCCGACGGTTTTTTCAGGAAATGCGCCGGGTGGTTGCACACCTGTTTGAGTGCGGTCAACATTTTCAACACCAGACCCCGGCGTTTGATATCGTCCTGTTTTTCCTTTTCAATGGCGCGCAGCGATTCATCCACGACGTTTTGGTAAAGGGCGGCTTGTTCGGGCGTCAGGGTGCAAAACTGATCGGTTTCGATCTTGTCGGGCAGGTCGTTGATAATGTTTCTGTCTGTCTTTACCCGGCGCAGCAAGAAAGGCGCAGTGATGCGGCGAAAACGATCGAGCGCCGCGTGGTTGCGTTCCAGTTCGATGGGTTTGGCGAACTCTTCGGTGAATTCTTTCAGCGTGCCCAGGTAGCCCCGATTGGCGAATTCAAAAAGCGAGAAATATTCGCTGAGGCGATTTTCCACGGGCGTACCGGTCATGGCAATACGGACAGTCGCCGGTAGTTTTTTTATCGCCTTGGTTTGAGCGGTATCCAGGTTTTTAATGTTTTGCGCCTCATCGATCACGGCCACAAGCCAGTTCTTTTTTTGAAACTCCGCGATGTCGGAGCGTACCACGCCGTAGGTAGTGAGCAGGATGTCGCAATCGTTCAGGGGTTTCAGGCTGCGGGCCGGGCCGTGGTATACGTGCAGTCGCAAGCCGGGCGCAAAGCGGACAACTTCTTTGCACCAGTTGGTGAGCAGGGTGGTAGGCACTACGACCAGGGCTTTTTGATCGCCTTCGAGGGCGCCGTCTTCTTTCAGACGTTGCAGGGCGGCAATGACCTGAAGTGTTTTACCCAGGCCCATGTCGTCGGCTATCAGACTGCCAAAGCCAAGCCGGGTATTTTTGTACAACCATTCAAAACCCCGCAATTGATAGGGGCGCAACGTCGCGTGCAACCCGGCCGGCAGCGATACCGCATCGGGGCGGAGCAACTCGTTGATGAGGGCGCGGGCCGATTCGTCGAGCCGCACCGGAGCGCCCTGATATTCGCCGGAGAGGGCAATCTGCAGGAGTTTTGGGCCTGCTGGCGCGGGCGCCTGCTCTATTCGGTTGAGCAGTGTAGCGATTTCTTTTTCATCCACGTAGGCATATCCGTCGGCCAGGCGCACGATGCCGCGCATGGTTTTGACCATTTTCAGGAAGGCGTCGGGAGAAAGCACCTGATCGCCCAGGGCAACTTGCCATTGAAATTCAAGCATATCGGCCAGCGACAACAATCCGCTGCCGGCTACCTTGCCTTTCGCGGCGCTCAACGACATGGACGCTGCCGGGCGGAGTAACTTTTGCAAGGCTTTGGGCATCAAAACCCGGATACCAAACAGCCGAACGACCGGCAGAGCCTCGAGTAGTACCCCGACGAAGGTCCGGCCGTCGAAACGCAGTTTTTCTTTTCCTTTGGAAGCGATTAATTGGTTCAGCGGCGGGAAGAATTCGGCCACCATGCTCAGATCGCGCAGGGCATCGAGGCGAATACGCGCATGTCGTGGATTTGAGAAAATGGCTTCGAGCGGTATGGGCGCTTGAAACGGGGCTGTTTTGTCGTCGATACTAACCCCTACTTCGAACTGCGCGTTGTCGTCGAATACTTCAAATACAGGCACGAAATCCTTTTCCGTAATAAAAAAGAGATTGAGCCACAGATGGATGCTTTTTGGGTATTCACGGTTGTCGAAACGTTCGAATACTGCTGAGGTGCCCGAAAAAAACCAGCGCGGCAACTCGCCTTCACGGGCTATTTTTTCCGTGCTTTCCCGTACAAAATGGCCCAGAAAGACAGCCAGCAAGGCCGGCAGCATATCGGCAGGAACCGGCATCAGGTTCTGATTTTCACCTACATAAACCAACATACCCGGCGCCAACAAAGCGCTTGCCTGTTCGCAAACGACACGCAGCTCATCATTCAACATCGCGGGCACGAATCGAACAGCATACGAAGCTGTACCCCGGCCATCGTCAGCCGGGAGGGAAAAAATTTGCGGCACATAAGCGCCCCGGCGGGCCAGTGTTTCTGCAATCCGGTACGCCAGATGAATCGAGCGCAACTCCGGCGCACTCTGATCTGCCCAAGCCGATGGCAGCGCCTCCAGAAAAGCGGCCAACTCTGCTGCCGATTCAAAATCGATCAGGCTTTCATCGCGGGAATCCAGTAACGAACAACCGAGAAAACTGCCAGCGGAGACATCCAGCAACAGCAGTACTTTCTCGGCGTTTTTAAGGACTGGTATATATTCTACAGGCAATTCCTGAGCGGCTCCAGCGCTCTTTTCCACACCCGTTGCCGTGTTTTTATAGGCCGTCGCGAGTATTTTTTTAAAATCACCCTCCGGAAAAAACACCGGTTTATCGGTCAACAGGCGCATAAGGTTGTCGCGGCAATCGGGCACAACGGAAAAATCGAGCGCGGCAAACCGCTCTTCATCAAAGCGGAACCCTGCCCCGTTTTCTTCGATTTCGGGTTGTTGCCATTGTGCGAGCCCGGGTATGGAAACCGAATCTCCGGATGCTTCGGTGTAACCGCTTTCGTTCAGGGCCGCTACCAGGTCAAACCCATGCAAATCGAATACAACAAAAGGGTTTTTATCAATTTCATTGGCCACCATATACAACACGGCTGCCATGTGTTTGCAAGGCACCGCCCAGTCGGGACAGGAGCAGGAGCCTTTCAAATCGTCCCAGCGGCGTGGAAAAATGTGGATTTTTTCAGCCAGACAAGCCTCATTCAGCTCGGGGGGCAATTCGCGGTTGAGCAGTTTGGAGAGAAACAGCGGGTTGTCGGTCACCAAACGAACGAGCCGGCGCTGTGTTTCGGCATCGAAAGCAGGTACGGTGATATTGACTACATAGGGTCGCGGATACGAACCGGTGACTTTGGCGGCAATCGTATTGCCCTGCAACTTCAGGTCGTGGGCCAATCCTTTGTTGGCATACGTTTTTCCACGCGGCAGTCGGTTGGAATAATCAATGTCGGTCAACGCCTGCAACCATTGCTGGCCCCACCAGGTACTGCCGTATGATTTGCGGGTAGCGCCCGGAGCCGCTTTGGGCGCGCGTCGTTTTTCGTAATGCCAATACATAGCGCAGAAATGTTGAGCCGTAAATTTAAAACACCCTTATCGCCAAATTGTAACATTGGTATTTTTGTCCATGCAACCCAAAGTAAAAATCTGCTGTATCTCCTCCCTGGAAGAAGCCCAAACCGCCATCCGCGCCGGCGCCTCTGCGCTCGGCCTCGTCGCCGAAATGCCCAGCGGCCCCGGCGTCATCTCCGATGATACGATCCGCGCGATTGCCCGCTCCGTGCCCCCGCCCATTGCCACCTTCCTGCTCACCAGCCGCACCGATACGGCCCGGATCGCCGCACACCAGCAGGCCACCGGCGCCAATACCGTGCAAATCGTGGATGCATTGACCAGCGGCTCTTATGCCGAATTGCGCGCAGCGCTGCCGGGCATCGCTTTGGTGCAGGTGATTCATGTGGTCGATGAGGCCAGTATCGACGAAGCCCTGGCCATTGCGCCGCAGGTGGATGCCCTGCTGCTCGACTCCGGTAACCCCAAGCTGGCCGTAAAAGAACTCGGCGGAACAGGCCGGGTACACAACTGGGCCATCAGCCGGCAGATCGTGGAGCAGGCCGGCATACCGGTGTTTCTGGCCGGCGGTCTACGCCCCGACAACGTACGCGCCGCCGTGGATGCCGTGCAACCCTGGGGCCCCGACCTGTGCAGCGGGGTGCGCACCGAAGGCCGGCTCGACGAACAAAAACTGACCGCTTTTTTTGAAGCGCTGGCGCGCGTGTAGCGCTACCCGTGCAAGCCCACGAGCAAATAGCCGATAAATTCGAACAACAAAATCACGATGGTAGCGGCAAAATAAAAAATGGAGTAGCGCACGTCCCGGAACTTTTTTTGAGCGAGCCCGGCATTGATGTAGATTTGATGAGCAAGGTCGTCGAGTATGCTTCGCTCCGTATCCAGCTCGTCTTTCAAAGCCTGGTAATAATGCTCCGCATCCTTGAATTCGCGTACAATAGAGCCGAAAAACAGGAAGGAGGTTTCTTTTTGATAAATAATACGCGGATGAATGCTGCGAAACGCGTGATATATTGACAACAGGGCCGTGAAGCCCGGCACCAGAATCATCACAGACAAAACCCAGGGGTTGAGTTCGGAGGTAAAAATCGCCTGGGTATTGGAGAAGGCCAGGGTGATCAGAATACCGCACACAGAAAGTACTGCCGTGGCCTTGGTATCGGAATAGCGGCTCATTTCCTGATTGATGTGGAGGATGCGCCAAAAGTTTTCGGTCTTGTTGTCCATGATTTATAATACTTGAAGTTTGGCGAATTTCAGCACTATCCGGCGTTCGGGCAACTCGTCGCCCTGGAATTGGATGGTGGCTACCTTGTTGTCGCGCGGGCCTTCCACGCTGGTGACCCTGCCCTGCCCGAATTTGAGGTGCAACACCGCGGCGCCCGGCACAATCGCCTCGGGCGGCGAAGCTTTGAACCCGCTCGGGTCGACTGCCGGCGCCTGCGCTGCACGGACCTGGGCACGGGCGCGCGGCGAGGCAAAGTTGCCACTCAAACTGGCGCGCGCCGAACCCACCGGCGCTGGCGGAGCGGGTCGGCTGGCGCCGATGCCGCTGAGCAATTCGTAGTGCTGCGTGTCAATTTCTTCCAGAAAACGCGAGGGCTCGCTCACACGGATCTGACCGAAACGATAGCGGTTTTGGGCATAACTGATGGTCAAAAACTCCTTGGCACGGGTGATGGCCACGTAAAACAGGCGGCGTTCCTCGTCGAGGCCGTTGGGGTCGTCCATCGACATAAAAGAAGGAAAAAGGTTTTCTTCCAGGCCGGTGATAAATACGCTGTTGAACTCCAGTCCCTTGGCTGCGTGGGTGCTCATGAGGGTGATAAAATCGCGTTCGCCGGAGTTTTCATCGGCATCGGTGAGCAAGGTGATGGTCTGGAGATAGGCGGCCAGGCTGCGGTCGTGGGTGCGGTCGGCCAGCGTGGGGTCGTTGAAATCGTCTTCGAGCAGGGTGGGGTTGTCGGCAAATTCCGACACGGCGTCGAGCACGGCATTGACGTTTTCCAGGCGGCCGATGCCTTCGGGACTGGTGTCGCTTTTGAGCGAATCGAACAGGCCGGAGCGTTTCAGGATGTCGGCGGCCAGGCGGTAGGCATTGTCGGTAGCGACGCGGCCGCGCCATTCTTCCACCATGTTGCGAAACACGGCCAGCGACTTGCGCGCGCGGTCGGTTACGTCGAGATCGGGCAGCAGCATGGCTTCCCAAACCGGCAGTCCTTTCACACTGGCCAGGCTGGTCAGCTTGTCTACCGTCGCATCGCTGATGCCGCGGGCGGGCACGTTGATGATGCGGCGCAGGGCTTCTTCGTCGTTGGGGTTGACGGCCAGGCGGAGGTAAGCCACAAAATCTTTGACCTCCTTGCGCTGGTAGAACGAGGTGCCGCCAAACACCCGGTAGGGCACGTTCAGGCGCCGTAAGTGCTCTTCGAACTTGCGGCTTTGCGCATTGGTGCGGTACAAAATCGCGATTTCCGAATTGGGGAGGTGGTAACGGTTCTTTTGTTCGAGGATAAGATCGGCTACACGGCGGGCTTCCTCGTCGTCGGTCATACAGCGCACGAGTTTGATCTTCTGGCGGCCCTCCTTGTCGGTCCAGATCGTTTTTTGCAGTTGTTTGCGGTTGAACGAGATCACCTCGTTGGCTGCCGAGACGATGTGGTGGGTGGAGCGGTAGTTTTGTTCGAGTTTGAAAACTTTGAGATTGGGGTAGTCTTTTTCAAAGTCGAGGATGTTGTCGATCGTGGCGCCCCGGAAGGCGTAGATGCTCTGCGCGTCGTCGCCCACGACGAATACGTTTTCCGAACCGCCCTCGTATTTCAGCAGGCGGCGCAGAATGGCGTATTGCAGGAAGTTGGTATCCTGAAACTCGTCGACGTGGATGTAGCGGAATTTGCGCCGGTATTTGTCGACCACGTTGTCGGGGTTGTCGCGAAACAGGCGGTACAACTGAAACAACAAATCGTCGAAATCCATGGCGCCGGCGCGCTGGCAGCGGGCCACGTATTTTTCATAAATATCAACCAGATAGGGGCGTTTGGCCTGGCGGTCCTGCTGCATCATCTCTTCGTTGTCGCGGTAAGCTTTGGGCGACAACAGGTTGCTTTTGGCAATGGAAATGCGCGAGCGGATGGCCGAGGCGTTGTAGGCATTCGGGTCGAGGTTCATTTCCTTGATGATGGCGCGCAACAGGCTGGTTGTATCGTCGGTATCGTAAATGGAAAAACTGCCCGGAAAGCCGATTTTCGACGCCTCTGCGCGCAAAATTCGGGCAAAAATGGAGTGAAAAGTACCCGCCCACACCGATTGCACCTTGGGCCCGACCACCTTCTCGATACGCTCTTTCATCTCCCGCGCGGCCTTGTTGGTAAAGGTCAGGGTCAGAATTTCCCAGGGGGCCACGCCTTGTTCCAGCAGGTGCGCGATGCGGTAGGTCAGTACGCGGGTTTTGCCCGAACCCGGGCCTGCGATCACCAGCACGGGACCTTCGGTAGCCGTTACGGCGGCGCGTTGTACGGGATTGAGTTCGTCGAGATAATGCATGGCCTGGCAGCTTTGGGCAAAAGTAGGGTATTAAACCCTGCGGGGGTAAAATTAAACGAAATGTTTTATGTTGCTGATTTGGCGACTGGATGAATGGGCGATTTCTACTTTTGTGGTTAAAATTCGTTGCTATGCCCACCATTCTCCAGAAATACGCCCGTTTGCTCACCCATTACTGCCTGCAGGTAAAAGCCGGCGATAAAGTATTGCTCAGCAGCACTTTCCTGGCAGAGCCCCTGCTGCGCGAGGTATACCGCGAATGCCTCGATGCCGGTGCGGCGCTGGTCGAGTTCGACTGGGCTTTTCCCGAAAAAGATAAAATATTGCTCGAACACGCCAGCGATGAAGCGCTGCGCACGCCACCCACGGTATTTCCGATGGCCATGGAGCAGTTCGACTGCTACCTCAACGTACGCGCGCCCTACAACCTGCGTGAAAACGCGGGCGTCGACCCCGAACGCGCCAAAATCCGGCAGGAAACGATGACGCCCGCCAACAAGGCCTACTTTGCCCGCACCGCCGACCGCCGCCTGCGCCGCAATCTCTGCCAGTTTCCCACCGAGGCCGCGGCGCGCGAAGCCGGCATGAGCCTGGAAGAATACGAGCGCTTCGTCTTTTCCGCCTGCAAACTCTACCAAGAAGACCCCATCGCCGGATGGCTCAACGTGCGCGCCGAACAGCAGCGTATCGTCGATCATCTCAACGCCTGCTCCACCGTGCGCTACGTGACCCAGGGCACCGACCTCAGCTTCTCCACCGCCGGCCGCACCTGGATCAACTCCGATGGCCAAACCAACATGCCCTCGGGCGAGGTGTACACCAGCCCGGTCGAAAACGCCGTAAACGGCACGGTGCATTTTTCCCTGCCCTGCCTCTACCAGGGCAACGAGGTCGACGGCGTCACGCTTTGGGTAAAAGACGGCTACATTGAAAAATGGGAAGCCAGCCAGGGCCAGGAGTTTCTCGACTACATCTTTACCCTGCCCGGCACGCGCCGCTTCGGCGAGGCGGCGATCGGCACCAACTACGGCATCAACCGGATGACCAAAAACATCCTCTTCGACGAAAAGATCGGGGGCACGGTGCACCTGGCCATCGGGCAGAGCTACCTGCAAACCGGCGGCAAAAACGAATCGCCCGTACACTGGGATATGATCACCGACATGACGCAGGGCGGAGAAATCTGGGCAGACGGGGAGTTGATTTACCGGGACGGGAAGTTTTTATAACACCCTCGACTTACCTTTCCAGCACTTTGGCTATTAAATACCAGATGAATGACTGAAAAGGAGGCCGTGGAGCGTTGCCGGGCAGGCGATGAACGCGCTTATGCCTGGGTGTACGAAACCTTTTGGCCGGAATTCTCGCGCTGGATACAAAAACAAGGTTGCCCGGCACACCTTGCGGGGGAGGTGTACAATCAGGCCGTTCTGGCTTTTTACCAGAACGTCGAATCAGGCCGGCTGCAACAACTCTGGTCCGGTTTGAAAACCTATCTTTTTCAGATCGGAAAAAACCAGTGGCTGGCCATGGCGCGCGGCGAAACCCGCCGGCAATCGAAACTGGAGGAATTCCTTTCCGCGATTTCACCCGCCGAAAATCCTTTTGAAACGGAAGACCAGGAGTTGATTCTGCAACGCGTGGAAAAAGGTATTGCCCAATTGGGTATGCCTTGTACCGAACTACTGACCATGAGTTTTCAATTCGATTTGCCGGATCGCGAAATTGCCGAACGAACCGCTTACAAAAACACGGATTCCGTGAAAACCGCCCGTTGGAAGTGTCTGGAAAAACTGCGGCAATTGTTATTTGTCAACCGAAAAAAAGCCTGAACGATGCGAACACTAACCGAACGCGAACTGGCTGATCTGGAAGCCTACCGCCACGACCGGCTTCCGGCAGGGCAGCGTGCGGCGCTCGAGCAAGCGCTCCGCGACGATCAGGCTTTCCGGCAGGCCGCACTGGAATGGCTTGGGCTGGCCGCCGCCGAGCAAACCCTGCGCGAACAAAAAATAGCCGGCGCGCTGGACCAATGGCAGGCACAACTGCCCCCGGCCGTACCGCTCAACTTCTGGGAGCGGCTGCCGCTGTGGAGCCGGCTGGTGATCGTGGCCGCCTTTGCCGGCATCGTCGTGTGGCTGGGCAAACAATGGCTTTCCTCCGCAAAAACACCGCCCGACAGCGGCTACAAACAGATTGCCGCCGAATTTTTCCGCCCCGAACGCGTACCGGGCTTTACCATGAGCGCGCCCGACAGCGCCGCCGTTTCGCCGGCCCGCCGGGCCTATGCCTTCAAAAAGTACGACGAAGCCATCCCTTTGTTGAAAAAAGAGTGGGAACAAGGCGCCCCGCGCGATAGCGTATTACTGCTTTACCTCGGTTGCGCCTACCTGGCCACCGACCGCCCCGACGACGCCGTCGCGACCCTGCAAATGCTTGCCGGCCATGCCGATCTGGGTGAAAAAGCGCGCTGGTATACGGCGATCGCGGAGGTGCAGGCGGGCAGGGTGGCGGAAGCCCGGGCTATTTTGATGGCAATAGAACTTGAACCCTCCGGGAAGATGCAACAAGATGCTGCCGCTTTGCTCAGGGTACTGAATTTTTCTCAATAAATATTGGAAAGCACGGGTTACCTTTTTTTCAAGCCGGATATACATGGGTAAATCAAAAAAAACGATACCCATGAAATTAAGTTTGATTTTCCTGCTGACCCTGGTACCAATATTAGCCATTGGGCAATTAACCGGCATCGGGCCGTCTGTTGGCGGCGCATTTTCCACTTTTAATTATGGTAGTCAAGTCAACACCGTGGATGATTTTGACTACAGTGACCGAAGTGGT
>JADZFP010000439.1 GCA_020849825.1 Saprospiraceae bacterium | reverse complement strand
TTGAAACAAAAGCGCTGTCAATGCGGCAACGAAATCGGAAGTGGAAGCCTGCCCGGTATTGACCAGGGTGACCTGCGTGGCCGGAAGCCCCTGAACAATAATTGTCGGGGGAAGGCTGCCGGAGGCGATCAGTTGTTCCAGTGCGAGGGGAAAAAGAATCCGTACCCGGATGGAATCCACGCTGGCTTCCGAAGTCAGGATGATGTCCTCGTCGACGATCCCGGCCGGAAGTGCGCAGAGCGTAGCGGAAAGGTAGTCGCCGTTGAAAGCCCCGGAGTCGTCGTTGCCGTCGAGGTCGAAGCGGAAATTGCTTTCGAGGACGACGTTGTCGAGTCCTCCGAAATCGTCCTGGGAGCGGTATTCGCCCCGGATGCGCAAGCCCGACACGTCGGCCAGGGCAGCCCGTATTTGCGTTTCGGTGGCCAGAGGGCCGTTGTTGTCGTTGATGCGCCAGCCCGCGCCGGCGCTGAGCGGCACGTCGTAGTGCGTCCAGCTGAGGCCCGGGTTATTGGGGTTGTCGAAAGCCAGGATCAGGCCGGCGCCGAAGAGCAGTACGTCGGGGCGGCCGGCGGTTTGTTGTTGGTTGGCGGTATCGCTGGTGAACTGGTCGTAGCGCAAAAACTTGCCGTAGGCATCGCATTTGTTGCCCGTAAAATCCTGCGGGGCGTCGAAATACCAGGTGCCGCCCACGGCCGCATCGGTGACGCGGATATAACCGCCGGGGTTGCCGCCGTTGGCGATCCAGGCGGCGTTTTCACTCGTGGGATCACCTGTGGCGCCCCAGTCGAGGCTTCCGGTGTCGAAAGTGTGTACCTGGGCAGCGGCCCCGAAACGCAGGGTGAGCAGCGCTGCAACAATCCATTGACGCATAGGATATAGTCAGTTAATAATGGTTTATGAAGGTTTATCCGGTTGATATAATTGATTGTCAAATGGTTACCACCCACCCATTTTTATAACCACTTTGCGGCGACAATAAAAGCGGTAAAAGCCCGACGGAAATTGGCCGAACAGCGCCGGCGTCGCCGCACTTTTTTAGTTAATTTAAACAGTTGATTGGCGGAAAATTGAAATGCCCTTCTATTTTTGCCGCCACCCCCGGGATGTATCCTAATGATAACCAGCAGGAGCGAAAGAACAAATTTGACGGAGCAAAGTTCTCATTTTCAATTTGTTAAATACAACTTCGATTCTGTGAATTCAAGCAAAACCGTAAAAACCTTCCTCCCGTTTCCAGCCAGTCTTTCTTCCGAAACGGCGCGATTTTGCTAAACCGTTCATCTAATCACCCGAGAAAAACGTGCATAACCACGAGAACAAGCCGCAGTCGAGATTGCGGCGTTTTTGGCGCCGGCGCCGCTCCCTTATCCTCACCGGCTTTGCTGGTCTCGCCGTAGCGCTTTTGGCAGCCACTTTTCAATTGACCAAAAATAATCAGGCTGCCGCCCTGGCCTTCGCCGACCCCGCACTCGATGAGTTGCCGGTGATCCCCGAAAACGTGCGCTGGGGCTATTCACTCGACAAATTTCACCTGTTTGAAGACGAACTTCGCTCCGGCGACGTGTTGGGCGAAATCCTCGTCGAACAGGGCATTGCCTATGCCGACGTCAACCGCCTGGTTGAAAACTGCAAGGGGAAATTCAATATCAACGCCATGCGCGTGGGCAAAAAACTCAACTTTTTGTCCGAACCCGCCGGCGGCACGCCTGTCGCCATGGTGTACGAGCCCTCGCCTTACGAATACGTTGTGTTCCAACTGCGCGAACCCTTCAACGTCGAAGTGGTGAAACGCGAAGTGGAAACGAAGATCGTGGCCAATTCGGGCGTGCTCGAAACCAGTTTCTGGCAGGCCATGACCGACAACGGGCTCAGCGACGAGGTTGCCGACGGCATGATCGATATCCTTTCTTCTTCGGTCGACTTTTACCATCAAAAACAGGGCGATCGCTTCAAAGTGGTGTATGAACAACACTACGTGGAAGGTCAGCCCGTAGGCGCCGGCAAAATCATTGCTGCTGTGTACGAGCGTGAGGGCAAAGAATCCTACGCTTTCAACTTTGAAAAAGTAGGTGAAAAATGCAATTATTTCGACTTTGACGGCCGTCCGGCACGCAAGGCTTTCCTGAAAGCGCCGGTTAAATTCAGCCGTATTTCCAGCCGTTACAGCAAAAACCGCCTGCACCCCATTCTGGGTTACAACCGCCCTCACCACGGTACCGACTACGCAGCGCCACACGGCACGCCGATCATCGCCGTAGCCGAAGGCGTTGTGACCGAGGCCACCCGCAAAGGCGGCAACGGCATTTACGTCAAAATCCGCCACGACGGCACCTACCAGACGCAATACCTGCACATGAGCGGTTTTGCCAAGGGTATCCGCCCGGGCGCCCGCGTGGCCCAGGGCCAAACCATTGGCTACGTCGGCTCCACCGGCCTCGCCACCGGCCCGCATGTGTGCTTCCGCTTCTGGAAAAACGGCCGTGAAGTGGATCACCTGCGCCTCAATCTGCCGCAGCCTCAGCCCATCACCGGCGCCGATTTCGAGCAATTCGTCGTTGTGCGCGACCAACTGATGCTACAACTCAACGCCGTGCCTTACCGTACGCAGGAAGAGATTTACAAGGATCGGGCCGCGGCGGAGCTGAAAGACGGGGCCAATCCGTGATTGGCAGGGGGGGGAGTGAATAAGGTTGGATGGGGTAAATAAGGTTTATTCTGGTGGTTGGCGACTGTCCAAAAAAACGGTAACGACCCCTCTTTTTGCCCTTTGCACACTTCGCGTGAAATACGCATCCTTCTAATGGCTCGACGGTGACAGGATTGGGAAAACAACTTTTGACATAAAAAAGCCTGCCGCGGTGCTCCGCGGCAGGCTTTTTTATGTCAAAACAACCAGATTATTCCGTTCCAATGCCCAGTAGAGGCTGCTGTTGTTGTTTGTCTTTCAAGCCCAAAAACGCATTGTATCCGCAATCCAGAAACGCTTTGTACACCTCCGGCTCGTGACCCTTCTGGTAGTCGGTGGGCTGGTTGAGCAGGGTAGTGCCGTCGTTGTGCATGAGCACGTAATAGGGCTGTGCGCTCACGCCGAAGTTGTTGACTTGGAAGGCGCTCCACTTGTCGCCCACGGTGCGCAATTTTTCACCGGTATTGGGATCGAGCAGATAGGAGAATTTGTTGTCGGGGAAGAGGCGTTCCTTGTCGTCGACGTACAGCGATACCACGACGTAATTGTTGCGCAGGTGTTCGATGATGCCGGGGCGGTGCCACACGTTTTCTTCCATTTTACGGCAATTGACGCAGCCGTAGCCGGTAAAGTCGACAAAAAGCGGCTTGTTCAGGCGTTTGGCTTCGGCCAGGCCTTCATCGAAGTCGTGAAAGCAATCCAGTCCGTGGGGGCAATCCATCGGCCGGAAGAAGTTGTAGTGTACCGGGGGCGCCAGTCCGCTCAGCAACGACAGCGATTGGTAATTCAGCAGGCCGTAACCCAGGTAAATGCTGAATGCCACCGATGCGAGGCCCACGGTCAGGCGGGTAAAGCCGGGACGGCCCTTGGCGCCTTTCCAGTTGAAAAGCCCCAGTTGGTAAGCCGAAAGCAGCAGACCGATAATCAGCCAGAGACCCAGGAAAAGTTCAAATTTGAGGAAACCCCAGTGCGACACCATGTCGGCCGTGCTCAGGAATTTGAGGGCAAGGGCGACTTCGACGAAACCCAGGGTGATTTTTACATTGTCCATCCAGCCGCCCGATTTGGGCAGGGAGTTGAGCCAGCCGGGAAACATGGCAAACAAGGCGAATGGAAGCGCCAGCGCCAGGCCGAAGCCAAACATGCCCACCGTCGGGCGCACCGGAATAAAGCCGAAAAGCGCTTCGCCGGCGTTGGTTTTGGCCGTTTCGACGAGCAGGGTACCCACGATCGGGCCGGTGCAGGAGAACGATACCAGGGCCAGAGTGGCAGCCATAAAAAAGATACCCAGCATACCGCCTTTGTCGGCCATCTGGTCGCTTTTATTCACCCAGGAGGAAGGCAGGGTGATTTCGAACATGCCGAAGAACGAAAGCGCGAAAACGATAAAAATCACGAAAAATGCGATATTAAACCACATATTCGTGCTCAATTCATTCAAAATAGTGGGGCCGAACAAACTGGTAAGCAAAATACCGATGCCGGCATAAATCACCACGATACTGCTGCCATACCACAAGGCATTGCGCAGACCGGTGGCGCGGTCTTTTGATCTTTTGACGAAAAAACTGACCGTCATCGGAATCATCGGAAACACGCAGGGGGTCAGCAGGGCCAGCAAACCACCCAAAAAACCGCCGATAAACACCCACAGCAGAGAAGAGTCCTCGGATTCCGTGATGCCGCAGTCGTTGACGAATTTGGCGGAGTTGATGGCTGCGCGTTTGGCGTCGAAAAAGCCTTTGAAATTGGGGTCGTCGGGCGTCGCCGTCGTCGGCCCTGCGGCTACGGCCGTGCTGCCTGTATCGGCAGGAGAGGGTGGCGCCACTTCTCCGGTCTTGCCATCGGCCGGCTTTTCTCCGGGTTTGGTTTCGGTCGGGGCCGAGGTGCAGCTGACGGTGAATTTGTAGTCGACCGTAGTGGGCGGCAGGCAGGATTCATCGTTGCAGACCATAAATTCCAGGTAGCCTTCGATGGGCTTGGAGGGGTCTTTTACCTCGACGCGCTGGGTGAAAATGGCTTTGTGCTTGAACTTGGTGAGGTTCATGCCAAAGACCTTGTCGAATACCTTGATCTTTTCTCCGCCTTCGACGGCTTTACCGACCAGCTTGTAGTGCGGGCCCTCTGCATAGGTAAAGGAAGTGGCTACCGGGCCTTCATCACTTTCGAGAAATTGTGAGTAAGTATACCAGCCGTCGTCGATGGTCGCAGTGAAAATCAGGTCAATCTGGCAATTACCGTTGTCTTTTGTCGAGAACGACCATTTGACCGGATTTTGGGCGAGCAAGCTTGCCGTACTCAGCAAGGCAAGAAGCAGCAATCGTAATTTCATGGAGAAAGGATTGGACAAATTTAAAGTCGTGCAAAGTACGGGTATTGGTATGGGCCGGCCGAAAATAATCGGGGTTTTAAAACATTATTAACCCTGTATTTTGTCAAAAATCAGACATTCTTAACGCTTCTGGCAGCCTTTGTTGAAGCGGCGGCCGGCGTTCTTGAAAATTTCAGCGCCCGGTTGTGGATTTTTTTGTGAGCAGTATGCTGGATTTTCCAAAACCTAGGGCTACCTTTGCGCTCCCTTTTTTGGACAAGAATACTATTATTTCGAAATAGCGATGAAACGTACCTACCAACCATCCCGCCGCGTCCGCAAAAACAAGCACGGTTTCCGCTCGCGTATGGAATCCAAG
>JADZFP010000438.1 GCA_020849825.1 Saprospiraceae bacterium | reverse complement strand
GCCTTGTGCGACTTCGAAGCCCTGTGCCGGAGCGTACAGCCGTCGACGCGCGATTTTTACAGCGCCCTGTCGGCCGCCCGCTCGGCTGCGCAGCCGTTTTTTATTGCGGAGTTTAAAAGAAAAAGTCCCTCGGAGGGCTGGATCGCAGAACACGCTGACGTGGCGCAAAAAGTCGGACAGTACCTCCGCGCCGGGGCGGGCGCCGTATCGGTGCTCACCGACGGGGCGTTTTTCGGCGGCTCGTACGACGATTTGCAAAAAGCCGCCGAGGCGCTGGCCGGCAGCCCTTGCCTGCTGTTGCAAAAAGACTTTGTCCTCGATCCCATTCAGATCTATCTGGCGCGCGCGGCCGGGGCCGACATCGTCCTGCTCATTGCCGCGATTTTATCGCCTGCCGAACTTGATTCGCTGAAAAAAACGGCAGAATCGCTGGGCATGGGCGTATTGGTGGAGGTACACGACCAGGAAGAATACCAGGCCATCCGACAGCTTGAGTTTCCGGTACTGGGCGTCAATAACCGCGATTTGAAAACTTTCCGCACGGCCCTGAACCGCGTCAATGCGCTGGCGCGGCAGGCCGACGGGCGCCTGCTGATCGCTGAATCGGGGGTAAAAACGTACCGCGATTTTCAGGCAGTAAAAAGCGCCGACGGCTTCCTGATCGGCACAGGGTTGATGGCGGAATCGGATTTGTCTGCTTCGTTCAGCGACCATTTTAAAACCGCCGGCCGCCTGTTGTTCAAAGCCTGCGGCATTCGTACGCCCGAATTGCTCCGCAACACCCGCGCGGATTTTTCCGGCGTCAATTTTTCACCGCGCAGCAAACGACGCTTCGCCCCCGACCGGCTCGCCGGACAGCCGATTCCCGGCCATGCCGTCGCGGTTTTTTATCAAAACAGCGCGGAGGAGATTCGGGCAACCCTCGACAGGTTTCCGTTCCAAATCGTCCAATTGTACGCCGGGGAGCACAGCCCCGAGTTCATCCGTTCGCTGCGCAAAAAGGTCATCCTCGCGGCCAGTATTGCTGCCCCGGCCGACCTCGAACCACTGGAAGCCTTTGCCGCCGACGTGGATTTTTTCATCCTCGACGGCGCGCACCCCGGCAGCGGCCAACTGATCGAAACGGCCATCCCGGCCGATTTTCCCTATCCGTTCCTGCTCGCCGGCGGGCTGCATGCCGGCAACCTCGACCGTGTTTTGGCCTTCGAACATTGCATCGGCGTCGATGTGGCTTCGGGCATCGAAACCGGAGGAATGGTCGATGCCGGCAAGATTGAACAGATTGCCGACCGCTTGCAACAATTATCCCCCATCCTTCAAATATCCTGACGATGACTGCGACACAAACCTCTTTCCGCGCCAATATCCTCAACAGCGCCGAAGGCTTTTTCGGTCCGTACGGCGGTTGCTACGTACCCGAGGTACTCCTGCCGGGCCTGCAGGAGATTGCTTCCGCATTTGAAACCGCAAAAGACGACCCGGATTTTGCGACGGAACTGCAGGCGGTGCTGCGCGAGTTCGCCGGCCGGCCCACGGCATTTACGCCCCTGCCTCGGCTCTCGGCCGAGATCGGCGGTGCACGCCTTTTTCTCAAAAATGAAGGTCTCAACCACACCGGCGCCCACAAAATCACGCACTGCATCGGTCAAATTCTGCTCGCCCGCCGGCTGGGCAAGCGCCGCATCATCGCCGAAACCGGCGCCGGTCAGCACGGCTACGCCACGGCGGCGGTGTGCGCGCGTTTCGGGCTCGATTGCACGGTGTACATGGGCCGGAAAGACTACGAACGCCAGCGTCCCAACGTGTTCTGGATGGAATTGCTCGGCGCCCGTGTGGTACCCGTCGACGAGGGCAGCCAAACCCTCAACGACGCCGTCATTGCCGCGTTCAAAGACTGGGTGGCCCACCCCGAAGAAACCTATTACCTGCTCGGTTCGGCCGTGGGACCACACCCTTACCCGGCCATGAACACCTTTTTTCAAAAAGTGGTGGGCGAGGAAATCCGCCGCCAGTGCCTTGCCGAAACCGGCCGGCTGCCCGATTACTGCGTGGCCTGCGTGGGCGGCGGCTCCAATGCGATGGGCATGTTTTTCGACTTTCTCGACGACGACGACGTGACGCTCATCGGGGTGGAAGCCGGCGGCAAGGGAACGGCTGCGGGGCAACATGCCGCCAAGGTGCTGCACGGCGAAGCGGGTATTTTCGAAGGTTATCACTCGTATTTTTTGCAGGACGGATCGGGCAACATCGCTTCAACACACTCGGTATCAGCGGGTTTGGACTATTGCGGCGTAAGCCCGATCCTGGCCTGGCTGGCCGATGCCGGCCGGGTGCAATTCGCCGTCGCTTCCGATGCCGAGGCGCTCGCGGCGGTGCAGCGCCTGGCCCAAACGGAGGGAATCATCCCCGCACTCGAATCGGCGCACGCCTTCGCCCACGCTTTCCGGCTTGCGGCCGAATTGCCGCCCGAGGCCGTAGTGGTGACCAATGCTTCGGGGCGAGGGGAAAAGGACCTGTTTATCACCATGCGGCATTTTCAGGAAGAAAGCCTGCTGAAATACGCAGCGGGATTGCTGAATATGAAATAACCCGAAGGGTGTCTAAAAATTTTCCGGGAAGATTTGAGCAAAGGGTATAAATATTACAGGTTTTCAGCAAATTTAGTAATATTTTCCAGGTTTTCTTTTTGTTGGTCAAGCAGTTTCTTAGGTTCTTTAAAATTGTTTTGAATATATGATATCGTACTATCCCTTTTTTGCAAAGCATAATCCTGAATTTTAGAATCCGGCCAATGCCCTTCCAAACGCTTCATGACTTTCAGAAAAACGCCGAGATCAGGAAGGTTAATGTTCATTAATTCATTGGCATAGAATTCAATAGTGGGTAAATCCGCATTTTCTAATAACTGGAATTGATTGACCAGGGAAAAAATGGCTGTTTTTCTTAAATTATTATAATACGGCTCGCCCTGGCATTTGATGAGGATGTCTTCTCGGTAAAATTTATCCACATCCTTCCAGGAATAGTTTTGAGGATTGAACATATAAGTATTTAGCCTGGTCTGGGGCATTACGCCAGGGCTGGGGGTAGAAGACTCAGGCGTATTAAGCGTCGTTGAGGGTTCCTGAGTAGGGGCCTTGTGGCAGTTTAACAAAAAAAATGCTATAAAAATAGCAAGTAATGACAACTTGTTCATAGTTAATGTAATTTAATGAAAATACATATTCTTAATAAAAAGATAAATAAATTAGGATGGATTACAACAGTTTCCTTGCGCAGTTGCGCCGCTGATTAATGTGGTACCAGTCAATTCCCAGACGCCGTTTAGCTGTTGCTCGTAGGTATATTCGAATCCATTTGCGCCTGGAGTACTACGGCAGCAATCATCTCCGTTAACGGAATACGCAGTAATACCCGTGGCATGATCTCCACATTCACATTGCTTTTCTGCATAAGTTGAAAATGCAGAAAATAATAAAATAAGCAACAAGACAACCGATAGCAATTTTTTCTTTCTCATATCTTTTGTTTGTAATTGAAAAATGTTGGTAGTTAGTTGCAAAAAAAAAATAAATATTTGAAAAATGCAAGAACGTCGCCTAAAAAAATTATCAAACAAGAATATTACAAAATATACTGTTTATCACCATGCGGCATTTTCAGGAAGAAAGCCTGCTGGCTAATCGAGATGCTCCATAATCCGGCGGCTGAGTTCTGCTTTGCCGGCGTATCCGCGGGCGTGGAAGACCAGCCGGCCCTCTTTATCGAACAGTAAAAAATAAGGGTATCCGCGCATGTTCAGATCGAAGTTGCGCTCTTTTTGTAAAAAATAAACGCTCAGAAAAGTAAATGACAAACCCATCGCCGCCGTGTAGGCATTCGCTTTCCGGGCATCGAGAAAACAGGAGCCCCAGACAGTAATCAGGGCGAGACCGTACAACAGCAGCGTTATTTTCTTTTTCATTGGTTGAATAGATTTATTGATAAAAATGATAACAGCGTATAAAAAAGACGGCGAAAAAATCCCGCTCATGGCCCACCTCGTGCTCGGCTATCCGACTTTGCAGGAAAGCCTGAAAACCGCTGAAGCCTATGCCGCCGCAGGGGTGCAAATACTGGAACTCCAGATTCCTTTTTCCCATCCCACGGCCGACGGACCGGTGATCACGGCCGCCTGCCGGGAAGCCGCCCTGCAGCAGCGCGTCACGGTAGCCGATTGCCTGGGCGCCATCCGCCACCTGCGCGAACGCCATCCGGAGCAGGAGATGATCGTGATGTCGTACCTCAACCGGGTGTTTGCCTACGGAGCGGAGCGTTTTGTCGCCGCCCTCGAAACGCTGAACATCCGGCACCTGATCGTCCCCGATTTGCCGGTCGACAGCGCACTGGCCCGTCGCATACGCGCTGCCGCAACGGGGCTGCAACTGGTTCCCGTACTCGCTGCCAACGCAAGCGACGAGCGCCTCGAAAAACTCCTGTCCGGCAACTTCGATTTCTTCTACCTGATGGCCGATTTCAAAATCACCGGATCGGATTTCAGTCTGCATCCCCGCCTGAGAACGATCATTACCCGTATCCGCGCTGCCCGCCCGGCTGCCCGCGTCGGCATCGGCTTCGGTATTTCGACGCCCGAACAGGCGCTGCTGGCTGTCCGCGAAGCCGACCTGGCTATCGTGGGTTCGGCGCTGATCCGGGCCAGAGACGAAGGGCGCCTGGCGGAAGTTCTTGAGGGTTTTTTTATGAGGATTCGAGGATACGAGGATTCGAGGATTTGACAAAAGGGTTGTTGCTGCCCTCGAAAATGCTGTTGAAAGCGGAGCGCGATATTTTTTACAATGGAGATAAAAACAGCGGCGAAGCCGCCCCATCCTGTTCATCTTGTTTATCCTGTCTAAAAAAACCTGTCTAAAAAACCGGTTTGAAAAGTGCGAAAGCCGTAAAAAAAAGCGCGCCGAGAACCGGAATATCCCGTTTTTTGTTTTCAGAAAAATTTGAAATCGAATAATGACTTTCGAAACCATATTTCCCCGTGAAAAACGCCCCCTGCTCATCGCCGGACCCTGTTCGGCCGAAACGGAAGAGCAGGTGCTTGCCGCCGCCCGCGGCCTGAAAGCGCAGGGCATCGACCTGTTCCGGGCGGGCATCTGGAAACCGCGCACCCGCCCGGGCGCTTTCGAGGGCATCGGGGTGCCGGGTCTGCCCTGGCTGCGACGGGTGAAAGAAGAAACCGGCCTGCGGGTTACGACCGAAGTCGCCAACGCCCAGCACGTGTACGAATGCCTCAAATACGGCGTCGACGTGCTCTGGATCGGCGCCCGCACGACCGTCAATCCTTTTTCCGTGCAGGAAATTGCCGATGCCCTGGCCGGTACCGATATCCCGGTGATGGTCAAAAACCCGGTCAACCCCGACTACAAACTCTGGGTCGGCGCACTCGAACGCCTGCACAAGGCTGGCCTGCGCCGCATTGCTGCCGTTCACCGCGGGTTTTCAAGCTATGGCGACTCCATTTACCGCAACGTGCCGCGCTGGCAAATGGCCATCGATTTGATGCAGGAATTTCCGGGCCTCGAAGTCATTTGCGACATCTCCCACATCTGCGGCCGCCGCGATATCCTGGCTGAAACCGCGCAAAAAGCATTCGACCTCAATTTCGACGGCCTCATGGTGGAGGTGCATCCTACGCCCGATCAGGCCTGGAGCGACGCGGCCCAGCAAATCACGGCGGAGCAATTCGGCGATATGCTGCGCAAGCTGGTCCTGCGCCCCACCACAACCGACGACCCCGATTTTCTCGTGCAAATTGAAAACTACCGGGGCGAACTCGACGATCTGGACGAAGAAATTATCCACCTCATCGCCCGCCGCATGATGCTGGTGCGCGAGATCGGGGCGGTTAAAAAAGCCAAAAACGTGGCGGTGCTCCAGCCCGAACGTTTCCGCGCCCTGCGCGAAGCCCTGCGCCGCCGGGGCGACAAAAGCGAATTGAGCCCCGAATTCATCACCCTTTTCCTCGAAGCCATCCACCAGGAAAGTATCAACCAACAGGAGCGCATTATGAACCCCGGCGCGGCGGAAAAGCGGCTCCCGGCGTCGTTTTTGTGGGAAAATGACTGAGTTGGGCGGGGGGATTTTTTTGAAATAAATTTTCACCCGGCGGTTAACGCCGATCGCAATTCACCCGCTTTTTACTGAAATTTACTTCAAAAAAACAATCGACTCAAATGGGACTTGTTTTTGCAGATGTAGAAATAGTAAATGCCGGCGATGTTGTTATGCACCAAAGGCTGCAAATTGGTGAAGAAGACATTCGTCAATTGACTGTCAATGCCATGGTTGATTCCGGCGCAATCATGCTAAGTTTCAACGACGCTGTTCGCCAGGCGCTGGGGCTTGATATTATTGACGTACGCCCCTCTCAGCTTGCCGACGGCAGCTGGATAGCGTTGCCCGTGGCCGGCCCTGTTATCGTGCGTTTTGCCGGCCGTTTTTGTACAACAAATGCCCTTATTCTGCCTGACGACAGTGAGACTTTGCTTGGCGCTATTCCAATGGAGGAAATGGATTTATGGATTCACCCCGCAAGGGGCGTACTGGCGCCGGTTCATCCGGAAGGACCACTCATGTCGTTGCGGTAGTTGAAGCGCTACACGACCACTCCCCTTAATTGTTCCAGCCTTTCCCGTTTTGCCGCGTCGCGGTAGAACAGGTTCATCGTCTCGAAAGGGATGATCTTGTTGTCGTCGGGGCTGACGATATGCACGCAGGATTTTTTGATGGCGCGCACGTCGAAGTCCCAGGCATCGATGAAACGCATGATGATGATGCGAAACAGGTTTTCGTAGCCCAGGGAAGGCGCGTGCACTTGCGGCAGGCAGCACATCAGGCTCTGGTTCAGTTCGTTGGTGGCGCATTCGACCGAGTTGCCGGTGCTGAACAGCTGGATCATGTGCTGGTGCAGGCGCTCGTCCTGTTCGTACACGATGGTATTGCGGGAATTGTCGAGGATGTCTTGCGGGTTGATGAAACGCGTGAGCGGAAACACTTCGCCGTCGATTTTCAGGGCATAGGCCATGGCCAGCGCGTCGGGGTTGCAGGGCACTGGGATGAGGTCTTCAGGCTGGAAAATCCCGGTTTGATCGATGATCTGACGGCGCACTTCGGTGAGCGTGATCCGGTCGGTGGCGGGGTTGAACCCGTCGAAGCGGCCGGCGGCTTGCGTGGGCTGGAAGGTGACGCCGCGCACGCATTTTTGCTGAAGCGCGAAGCGGATGATCTCGCCGATTTCGTCGTCGTTCATGCCTTTTTGCAGGGTGACGACGAGGGTGGTGGAGAGGTTGAAGCGGTTGAGGTTTTCGAGCGCGCGCATCCGGGTGTCGAGCAGGTTTTCACCCCGAAGGCTTTCCAGCACGCCGGGTCGGAAGGAGTCGAACTGCAGGTAAATTTCAAAATCGGGCATATAGGAAGCGAGCCGCTCCGTAAAAACCGGGTCTTTGGCGATCCGGATGCCGTTGGTATTCAGCATCAGGTGCCGGATGGGTTTGCGTTTGGCGATGTCGAGGATGTCGAAAAACTGCGGATGCACCGTCGGTTCGCCCCCGCTGATCTGTACCACGTCGGGCTGGCCTTCGTTGGCCACAACGAGGTCGAGCATGCGCTCGATTTCTTCCAGGGTGCGGTGCCGGCCGTGGTGTGGCGCCGATTCGGCGTAGCAGGTCGGGCAAGCCAGGTTGCAGCGGTCGGTCACCTCCACGATGGTCAGGCAGGAATGCTGTTCGTGGTCGGGGCAAAGTCCGCAATCGTACGGGCAACCGAAATGCGTGCGGGTGTTGAATTTTTGGGGCATTTCACTGCGCTTGGCGTAGTTGCGCGTGGTGCGGTAATAATCGGCGTCGGTAGCGATCAGCACCTTGGAGGCGCCGTGTTCCGGACAGCGTTTGAGCATGTAAACGTTCTGGTCCTCGATGATGATTTTGGCATCCACGCGGCGCAGACAATGGGGGCAAAGCGAGAGGGTAAAGTCGTAATAGATGTACGGACGTTCCATAGGGGAATGTGGGAATGTGCTAATGTGCTAATGAGATAATGTGCTAATGTGGGAATGTGCTAATGTGCTAATGAGATAATGTGCTAATGTGGGAATGTGGGAATGTGCTAATGTGACGGCAATCTTTGGTCGGAAGGAATCGGCCTGCCGCTACTACCGGAGAAAAAACGAGCGGATGGTTTTCCGGTAATACACCAGGCCGGCCAGTGCAGCCATTTGAATGCTCGACAGGCCAAAAGGGAAATACCAGGCCGGTTTGAGCCATTCGGCGGCAAATCGCCAGACAAGGTAGACAATCATGAATATTTTGAACCGCAGGCCGTCGGGCAGCTTGCCGTGTTTTTCCTGCCGGTAAATCAGCAACGCGACGGCGGCCAGCACGAGAATTTCATACAAATTGACCGGATGCCTCGGTATCCCGTCGCCAAAATCGACTGCCCAGGGCAATCCCGAAGGCAAACCCTGGGTGCCGTCGGGCAGTCCGGCCAGATGGCAGCCCAGTCGGCCGATCGACAGCGACAACAAAATGGGGTAGGTCATCAGATCGCCGGAAGAGGCCGTGACGCCGAGCATTTTTTTTGTCCATTCCACGCCAAGCAGTCCGCCCAGAAAGCCGCCCAGCACGGTTTTATTGGCCATGAAATAAGCCAGATCGAGCGAACTGCCCAGCGCTGCCGGTCGTTCGAGAATACCCAGCACATGGCTGCCCAAAAACGCGCCGGCCGCGGCGCCCAGCAGTATCCAGTTGCGGTGCTCGTCGCTGATGCGGTCGGTTGAGCGCCGCCGCATACGGATATACAACTGATAACCGGCCGTGTAGGCCAGCATTTCGAACAACAGATGGGCATTCAGCCGGGCAGCGCCCAGGGTAATTTCCAGAGGATAGTGCATGGCGGCAGGCGGGGTCAGGGCAGCTCGCCCTCGGTGCGAATCAGCTCTACGATTTCCGCATCTTCGGGGAGGAAAAGGGTGAGCCGCCCGGCATCGAGGCGGATAATCTGGGCATCCCATTTGCCGTACGGCGCCAGGGCATTGGGTTGCCAGATGTCGAGGCTCATAGTGGCAGGGAAATATTCGTAGTGCCTTTTTTCGGGAAACAAGATCAAGCCTTCGGAGGTCTTGTTGTAAGCCGCAAGCGTGCTGTCGGGAAAAAACACGGCGAAATACGGCGTCCGGATCGCTTCGGCAATGCGGCGGGTTTCGGTGAGACTGTCGAGTTCGGCCCAGCGCGCAAAGGCGCGGTTTTCACGGCGGCTCAGTTCGTCCCAGCGGGCGTCGTAGCCGTAAAATTGCCGGGCGCGTTCTTCGCGTACGTGTTCATACACCCGTGTGGCCTGGGCAAGGGCATCGCCCATTTTATCTACCGGAATGCCTTGTTCGGAATATTTGACCACTTCCCAGCGGCCGAGCAGGGTAGGGGACGGCTGAACGGGGCGGCGACCCGACAAGGTAAATATGCCGCAAACGAACAACAACAGGCAGAGTTTCATGACGAAAGCGTTGGTGGAACAGTTGCGGCAACAAGGTTAGGGCAAATTAGCAGAAGGAGGGCCCGGACGGGTCCGAAATTATTCCGCATAAAAAATCCTCAGCGAACAACCGGGATTTTCCTTTAAAACAGCTCGCCCTGTTCAGCAAACCGCACCGGATTTTCGTGGCGCAGCAAGGCCATTTTGGTATCCAGACCATAAAAATAACCCCGTAGCTCGCCCGCTTTTCCGATCACGCGGTGACAAGGCACCACGACCGCCAGCGGGTTGTTGCGGTTGGCCAGCCCCACGGCGCGTACCGCGCTGGGGTGACCGATGCGCTCGGCGATGTCGGAGTACGAACAGGTTTTGCCGTAGGGGATTTCCAGTAAAGCCGACCACACCTGTTTGTGAAATTCCGGCGCTCCGCCCCAGTCGAGTTTCAGGTCGAAATAGCGCAAGGCGCCTGCAAAATAAGCCTCCATCTGGCGTTTGGCTTCTGCTACCGGATGGTCTTCAGGGATGCCGGAATCGGGTTCGCCGGTTTTTTCACGCAGCAGCACGGAGCGCACACCCAGCTCGCTGCCGGTTATTTCAAACCAGCCGAAAGGAGAAGAAACCCAGGTTTTGTGCGTCGTCATGGTGAACAAAAATAGGTATTCGATGAGATAAGCATCGCCCAATGTTTTACCTGTAACCCCCGCTTCCTCAATCCAGATCCTCCCCGGCCAGTTGTCTTTCAAACAGTTCGGCGTAGTACCCGCGCCGGGCCATCAGTTCCTCGTGCGTACCCTCTTCGGCGATGCTGTGATCGTCGCCCAGCACGATAATCTTGTCGAATTCCAGCGCGCCGTAGATGCGGTGGGTGACGATCACGGCTGTTTTGCCGGCCAGTGCTGTATTGAGGTAGCCGATAATCTGGCTTTCGGTATTCGTATCCACGGCGGAGAGGCAATCGTCGAGCAGCACGATGTCGGGTTGTTTGGCGAAGGCCCGGGCGATGCTGACGCGTTGTTTTTGTCCGCCGGAAAGCGTCACGCCGCGTTCGCCGACGATGGTGTCGTAGCCCTTGGGCAGCGACATAATGTCGTCGTGTACGGCTGCGCTGCGGGCAAAATGTTCGGCCTCGGCGCGGGTGATGCCGTCTTGCCCGAAGGCGATATTGGCTTCCACGGTGTCGGAAAACAAGAACACGTCCTGCGGTACGTAGCCGATGCGGCGGCGCAGGTTGTGCAGGTCGAGTTGGCGCAGGTCTTTGCCGTCGATCAGTATCCGGCCCTCGCTGACGTCGTACAGCCGCACGAGCAGGTCGGCCACGGTCGTTTTGCCGCTGCCGGTACGCCCGATGAGGGCCAGGCGCTGACCGGGTTGCACTTCGAAAGAGACGTTGCGCAGGGCGGTGATACCGGTATCGGGATAAACAAAACTGACCTTGTCGAAGCGGATATGCCCCCGGAGTGGTCTGGGGTCGATCACCGGATTGGTGATGACGGGCTGCGTTTTCAGAAATTCATTGATCCGCTTTTGCGAAGCCGCCGCCTGCTGGGTCAGCGAAGAAATCCAGCCGATGGCCGTGACCGGCCAGGTGAGCATATTGATGTAAATGACAAACTGCGCAATCTTGCCCGGCGTGATATTGCCAGCCACTACTTCGAGCCCGCCGACATACACCGTGAGAATGGTACTGGTACCGATCAGCAACATCATCAGTGGAAAAAACACGGCATCGACGCTGATAAGCCGGAGCGATTTTTGGCGGTAAATTTCGGTTTGATCGGCAAACCACGCGCCCATGGCTTTTTCCTGCGCATAACTTTTGACCACCCGGATGCCGCTGTACACCTCCTGCGCCGTGCTCGTCAGGGTAGCCAGTTGTTGCTGAATGGTTTCGCTGCGCTTGTTGATGATGTTGCTCACCCAATAAATAGAAATACTGAGCAGCGGCAGCGGCAGCAGCGACCAAAGCGTGAGGGTCAGGCTCACATTGAGCATGGCGGAGATGGTGAGCACGAACAAAAAAACCAGGTCGAGCCCGTACAAAATCGTGGGCCCCAGGTACATCCGCACCTTGTTCACATCTTCCGAAATGCGCGACATCAGGTCGCCGGTGCTGTGGCGTTTGTAAAAAGCCAGGTCGAGGGTTTCGTAATGCGAAAAAATTTCCTTGCGCAGGTCGTATTCGATCAAACGGCTCATGACAATGATCGACTGCCGCATCAAAAACATAAACAAACCCATAGCCAGGGCCAGTCCGATCACCTGCAAACCAAACCAGCCGATCTGCGTGCCCAGCTCCCGGTAAGCCTCCGGATGCGCCGCAATTCCTCCCGTTTCATTGTAGTGTTTGACGTTGAAAATCACCGTGTCCAGCGCTTCGCCGATCACCTGCGGCTGCCAGACCCGAAACCAGTTGACCAGCCCGACAAACAGGATGCCCAGTAAAAAACGCCAGCGGTATTTCCAGAAAAATTTGTTGAGATATGCAAGGTGTTTCATAGCAAATCAGGTGTTGGGTGCTGGGTTTTAGGTTTTTGGTGTTGGGTTTTGGCAAAAGGGTTGCTCTGGTTTTGGGTTTTCGGTGTT
>JADZFP010000437.1 GCA_020849825.1 Saprospiraceae bacterium | reverse complement strand
CAGTTCGACCGAGCCGAGTTCGAGGCCTTTTTCATCGAGCAGGATCAGGCCGTCATCGGGCTGTAATTTGGAGAGGATCATTTTGCCCTCCTCTTTTTTGAGTTGTTGGGCGTCGGTGGTTTTCAGGCGCAGGTCGGGCCACACCGTCCAGGTGAAAGGCAGGTAGTTTTTGAGTCTTTTTTCAAAAATGGCGCAGCCCGTTTCGAGGTAAGGTTCGGCGGTTTTGCCAATGGCCCAAACTTCAACTTTCATGGTTATACGGGGTGTTTTATCCTTGCAAAAGCGGTTTTCTGCGGTTTTTGGGAAACAATTCAGCCAGTTCTTCGGGCAGGGTGTGCCGCTCGGGGAAAGCCGCCGTCAGCGCCTTTACGATATCGACCACCAGTTGCGTTTCGCCTTTGGCCAGCAAGGGTTGCAAGGCCTCCCGAACATAGGCCGATGCCGGGCGTCCGAAATGACCTTCCAGGTGGGCCGACAGGATGGCCGTGTACCGCTCTTGTAAAAAAACGCGGTCGTCTCCGCCGCGGAAATGATCTTCGTAGCGCTGTAAAAAAACCAGGTCGGCTGATTCGGCCAGCAAACCGGACAAAGCCTCCCGTTCGCCTTCGGCAGCCAGAATAGCCGCCAGTTTTTGGGCGTCGGCGCGTTGTTTGAGGTCGTCGAGCAAACATTCGCGCTCGGCAGGCAGGCGGTCACCGGCATGGGTTTTCAAACGTTCGTAGTAGTCGAAGTGCCCGGTTTTTAAAAACCGCTCCCGCAACAGCCGGCAGAGTCGTTCTTTATCGTCGCTTTTTTCTGCGATCAGCAACAGGAGGTCTTCCAGTTCGCGCCGCTCGGAAGTATTGAAAATGTTCCGGGACAAGAAATGTTCCGCCGCCTCGGTTGCCGCGGCCCAATGGCGCAAATAATACAACTCCACGATGCAATACCGGATCAGCGCAGGTTGCCCGGCGTAATCGTCCAGCACTCTGACAGCCGCTCCGGGCAGTCCGCGCCGCGACATGACAGCCAGAAACAGCAACACAACGACGGCGGGCGCGGGCCGCGGTGTTTGATCAAAAAGATTGTGCAGGCGTTCGAAGCGGCGCTCGTCGGCGGATGCCGTTTCGCTCAGAAACCGAACGATCGGGCGGTCGAGTTCGGGGGCGGCAATACGTCGTTCGACGAGTGAAAAAACCTTGTCCCAGATGCCTTCGCGCAGTTCGGGAGAAAGCGTTTCGGGGTTGAGGCTCGTCAGGGCGGTCAATGCTTCGCGGCAGTAATGCAGCAATTGGTCGCGTTTAGACTCTGTGATTTTGCCCAAAAACGGCGCTATTTTTTCCAAAATCGCCGTGCTGATTTGAAACAAACGGAGATAGTCGTGGTCGGCGCCGGCGGCATGCATCTGTTGTTCGAGTTCGTCCAACGTTTTGCGCAAACGCCTGAAATCAGCCTCCCGCGAACCTGTGCCGGCGCTCAGGCTGCGCGGCATGGCGGCGTCGAGCAGTAGCAAAAACGGATTGTGCGAACTGTCGACGGTGGCGGCAAACTGGGTTTTGAGCGCCAGCGCAAAATCGCGGTCGCGGCGTGCATAGTCGCGTACAAAACCAAAAAGCGCTTCCGGCGACACCTCATCGAGTATTTGCTGGGTGGTCAGCCGGCCCGGCTCTGCATTGGCCTGGGCTTCGGCGCGCGCGCGTTTTTCCTCCGCTTTTTGTTCAAGAAATTGCCGCAGTTTGAACAGTGTAGCAGCAATATGCATACACATGAGCCGGCGGCCCGGCGGCCAGCATTCGCAGGTAAACGCTTTGATTTTGTGCGGGGTAATAATCACTTCCACCTCGCGGGCATCGTCTTCCGGGTCGTCGACGAGGGCGACCCAAAAGTGTTTTTCCACCTCGCGCAAAGCCCTGACGGCGCCCGACGACACGAGTTGCTGCCCGGCCTGCGCTATGGCCGGATTGATGTTCAACTCAAAGTCTTTCAACCAAAGTTTTTGCATGACGACAAGGCTGGGAGCAAAGGAGCAAAAAGTATTAAACCGGCGATACGGGCTTTTGGTTCGTTATATCTTTCCGATGCCTGTTTTCAACAATTTGCAAACTTCAAAGGTACGGTGTACACGCATTTTGCGACAAACGTATCTTTACCGCCCCGCAATCTTTCTTATTCATCATGCCTACACTTTATTTGATCCGGCACGCCAAATCCAGTTGGGAACAACCCGGCCTGCGCGACATCAACCGCCCGCTCAACGAGCGCGGCATGCGCGACGCTCCCCGGATGGCGCGTTTTCTGCTGGATACCGGCGCAGCGCCCGATTTGATCGTAAGCAGTCCGGCCAAACGCGCCTACTCCACCGCCCTTTATTTCGCCGAAACCTTTGGGATAAAAGACGAGGACATCCAGATCGTACCTGATATTTACGAAGCCTCTGCGTCCGACATCATGCGCATCGTGAGCGCGCTGCCGGATTCGGCCCAAACCGTCTTTTTGTTTGGCCACAACCCTACCCTGACGGATGTGGCCAACCGTTTCACCGACACGTTTATCCTCAATGTTCCGACTTGCGGTATCGTTAAAATTGATTCAACAGCACCCGACTGGAAGGGTTTTTATGACAATAACGCCCGGATAAGCGCCTGTTTTTTCCCAAAAGAAGTGTTGTGAAAAAAAATCTCCTGCTCCTTTTCTCACTCCTTTTTGCCTGCACGCAAAAAGTGGAACAACCGATCTGGCCCGACGACAAGACGGCGCGCATCATGGCCGATCTCAGCACCGCCGACGCGGCAGCCAACGGTCTCAGCGGCTATTCCCGCGACAGCCTGGCGCAGATCTACTACAAACAAGTGTTTGAAATGCACGGCGTCACGCTGGAAGAGTATGAAAAAAACCTCCATCTGCTTACCCGTGACTTGCCCCGGATGGGCGCCGTAATGGATAGTGCACAGGCTATTCTGAAAAAGAAACTGCCGCCCGGAGGGGCCAGCAAACTGAACGTGCCCCAATAGTTTGTCCACACGATTTTTGTTAAAACAGAAGTAGCGCAATATTTTCCAACAGAATATTGACGCATTGACCAGACTTAGTACATTTGGCGCTTGACCAAATCTGTTTCTGTTTCAAAAAAACCACTAATCATGCGCCAGATTTTACTCATGTTCTGCCTTGCAACATTCCTGTTGCTGGCGCAGAACGACATTCAGGCTCAGCCTAAACACGGTTTCTCGTACCGCTACACCCTTTACAACTTTCAAACGCCTCAGGCCGACAATTCGGAGTGGCACGACATCTGGGGCAACGCCCAGGGTACCGGCGCCGAATTGGCCTACCAGTACCGCCTGTTCAAAAACGGCTATCTGGTCGTACCGCTCAAATTCGGCGTCACGGATATTTCCGATGGCTCCGGGGCCGGCCGTTACCACTTCCTCGGCAACCTCGACGCCTTGCTGCAATACCAGTTTTTCAAGTACGGCAATACAATCAATCCCTATCTGCATGCCGGCGCCGGCAGCACCTACGATTTCGATGCCGGCAGCGATGAATTCGATATGAATGTGCCGCTGGGTCTCGGTTTTAACATCCGAATCCTGGAAGGTTTTTATATCAATCCACAAACACAATACCGCCTCTCGTTCAATGAAAAGAACGCCTGGCAGCACGGCGTAGGTTTTACGGCATTTTTCGGCGGCAAAAAAGAACCCGAAATGCCCAAGGATACCGACAAAGACGGCATCCCCGACGTCAGCGACAAATGCCCGACTGTGCCCGGCGTAGCCTCCGCCATGGGCTGCCCCGACCGCGACGGCGACGGCGTAGCTGACACCGACGACAAATGCGTCGACGTGCCCGGCCTTGCCTCCCTCATGGGTTGCCCGGATGCCGACGGCGACGGCATCACCGACGCCGAAGACGATTGCCCGAAAGACAAGGGCGTAGCCGCCTTCCGCGGCTGCCCCGATACGGACAACGACGGCATCCCCGATAAAACGGACAAATGCCCGCGCGAAGCCGGCTCGGCCGCCCTCAATGGCTGCCCCGACCGCGATGGCGACGGCATCGCCGACAACGAGGATATGTGCCCGACCGACAAAGGTCCGGCTGCCCTTAAAGGTTGCCCCGACCGCGACGGCGACGGCGTGATTGACCGCGACGACCGCTGCGTCGACCAGCCCGGCCCGGCCTCCAACAAGGGCTGCCCGGAAATGAAAAAAGAAGACAAGGAGAAGGTCGAACTGGCCGTCAGAGCCGTTCAGTTTGAAACGGGCAAAGCCGTATTGCTGCCCGGCTCCAAAAAAGTACTCGACGACGTAGCTGCCGTGCTGCTGAAATATCCGGAGTACAAATTGTCGATCGGTGGCCACACGGACAACACGGGCAACGCCGCCGTCAATCAGAAACTGTCGGAAAGCCGCGCCAAAGCCTGCTACGACTATCTGGTCAGCAAAGGCGTGGCGGCCAACCGCCTGAGCCATGCCGGCTACGGCGATACGAAACCCGTGGGCGACAACAAAACCGCCGCCGGCCGTGCCGCCAACCGCCGGACCGAGTTTGAACTCATGATCAAGTAGATGAGGATGCGAGGATTTGAGGATGCGAGGATTTGAAAAAAGGGTTATTTCTTCTCTCAAAATGCGATAAAGTCAGAAGACAGTAAACGCATCAGAGCGCAGAAATAACCCTTTTTTCAAATCCTCGCAT
>JADZFP010000436.1 GCA_020849825.1 Saprospiraceae bacterium | reverse complement strand
TATTTTCCTGAAAAACCGGTGCCGCAGGTCGTGACCATGGTGTCCGAATTCGCCACCGATGCCTTTACCTCTGGCGACAGCCTTTGCGGCATCGGTCTCGATTTGTACCTCGGCGAAAATTACCCGGCATACGTGGTTGATACGGAGCGATTCCCGGCTTACCTGCGGCGACAGTTCAACAAGGATTACATGACCGTGCGACTGGCCAAAGCCCTCGCCCAAAACCTTGCCGGCGATCCATCGGGCGAGCGCTTGCTCGACCAAATGTTGTACTTCGGCAAACAATTGTACATCGTCGACTGCCTGCTACCCGATACGCCCGACAGCCTGAAAATGGGTTATACCACTGAGCAAATGGAAGGCTGCCGCGCCAACGAAGCCGAACTCTGGGCCCGCCTGCTGGAACAAAACCTGCTGTATTCTTCCGACTTCAACAACTGGCGCAAACTCGTGACGCCCAGCCCCAACGCCCCGATCCTTTTCAACGAGGCGCCCGGCGAAGTGGGCAGCTGGATCGGCTGGCAAATTGTGCAGGCATACATGCGCCGCCACCCGCAAACCACCCTGCCGGAACTGTTGAACATGACCGATAGTCAACAGTTTCTCGAACAAGCGAAATACAAACCAAAACGGCAATAACTTCGCTGCCGCTTTTCACTACGTATGCTGTTCCGCCGCTTCTTCTCTTTCTCGCCGCTTCTGCCTGCCTTCGCCTGCTTGCTGGCCCTGGCGCCCGGATTTTTATTTGCCCAAAACAAGGCCGTTTTTGAAGCGAGCAGCAGTCAGCAGGAAGTGCCGGTCGGGTACCGCTTCTCCGTTACCTTTTCGCTGCGCGATGCCGAAACCCGCAATTTCAAAGCGCCCGATTTTCTGAACTTCAGCCAGGTTGGCCCCAGTGAAAAACAGAGCGGCGTCACCATGTTCAACGGCAAATCGTCGGTGCACCAAAGCTGGACCTTCGAACTGCAGGCCGTAAAAGAAGGCGCTTACACCATCGGACCCGCCACGGTCGTCACCTCCGACGGTCAAACGCTTCGCACCAAACCCCTGACCATCAAAGTCGTGCCGCCGCAGTACTCCGCTGTGCCGCGCGGCGCCAACGAAGATTTGTTCGTCACGGGCGAGTTTTCCTCTCCCACGGCATTTGTCGGGCAGCAGGTCAAATACCGGATCAAAGTGTACACCCGCCTCAATGTGGAGGGCGCCGATTTGCTCGAATTGCCCAAGTTCGACGGTTTTTACAGCCGCGAAATGAAGCGATTCGATACACGGGTGCAGTATCAGACTATTAAAGGAAAAAAATACGCGGTTCGCACCTTGCACGAAGTCGCCCTGTTTCCGCAAGCGGCCGGTGAAATAGCCGTGGGCGCCGCTCGTCTGCGTTTCGAGGTGGAAAAAGCGGGCGGCCCGTCGACGATCTTCGGTCCGGCCACCACGCCCATGCTCCTGCAGACCGCCCCGGCCAAACTAAAGGTAAAAGACCTGCCCGAGTCCGCCCCGGCCGCTTTTTCCGGCGTGGTGGGTCAGTATGCAGTCAAGTTTTCACTCGACCGCGACACCTTGAAAACAGGCGATGCCCTGACGCTGCTGGTGGAAATTGAAGGAACCGGCGATGCACGCCGCCTCGCGCCGCCCAGGCTTTCACTCCCGCCGGAATTGGAAACATTCGATCCGAAGGTGCTTGAAGAAGAGGAATTTGAATCCGTCGAACGCGCCATGCACCGGCGGGTGTACGAATACGCCATTCTGCCCAAACAGGCCGGCATATTCAGCCTTGCCCCCGAACTGATCTTTTTCGACCCCGACAGCAACCGCTACATCGTACGGAAACCCGATCAAACCCTGCAGTTTACCGTCGTGCAGGGCCAGCAGGTAGCGCCGGTTTTGCCGCCCGATTCGACCGACCTTTCGGAGCCGCCGGCAGGTTTTTCCACCGATTGGGCAAGCCGGCTGAAAGGCTGGGCGACCCACCCCGCGCTTTGGCTGATTTTGATCGTGCCTATTGCGCTGCTGTTGATCTGGCTGTTTCGCCGCGCCCGAAAAACGGCTGCTCCGCAGGCTGCCGCACCTCTTACAAGCGTCGCAGCCGCCCCGCTCACAGGCCGGGAGGCGCTCTCCAATGCCCGCCGGCTGTTGTCGAACGATTCGCCGCGTTTGTTTTTTGACGCCCTTTACAAAGGACTCCGGCATTGGTCCGCGGCCTTGCTCGGCGTACCGGCGCCCTCGCTTACACCCGATTTGCTGGGCGAGCGCCTGGCAGAGCGCCGGGTGTCGGCAGTGCATATAGAAACCCTTTTAAGGGTGTGGCACACCTGCGAACAGGCGGTTTTTGCGGGGCAATATCCGCAGCTCGACATGGACGCTACCTGGCGCAGCGCCGAAGAAGCGGTGAAGAGCATCGAGCAGGAATTGAAAATTTAACAACTTTCAGGGAAAAACTCCGGCAAACGCATCCGCAGTTCGGGCGGATGGAGCGCAAGCGAACCCTGGTGAAGGGCTTCTATGGGTTGCCACACGGCCCTGAATTCGATGTGATTGTCGATCACGCGAAACTCCGGGGCTTCCAACAGATTTTCGTCGAGCAATTCGGCGCGGAAAAGGAACACGATGTTGTGCCGCGTGCCCTCCCCCATGTCGTGAATATCTTCCATGATCGTCAGCAATTCGGGAGTAGAGATTTCGGCGCCGAGTTCTTCCAGTATTTCACGGCGAATAGCCGATGCGGCGCGTTCGCCAAACTCCAGGCCGCCGCCGAAGGGCCGGTAGAAAATCTCCCCGGTGACGAAATTGCGGAACTCCTGCAGCAGCAAACGGCCGCGGTATTCGAACAAACAAAGGGCGGTGGGGCGTATCGAAGGCATGGTGTACGGTATTGTTTTTGATCAATGTCAATCAAGGGGCTGATGCAGGCTATTTGGAAAGCCCGGTCCAAACGGAGACCTTTAAGGAAGAAAAGTATGGTGCTTTTCGCCAAATCTCCCGAACGTCATGAACGCCCTGATCAAAAAATTCGCCGAGCTGTCCATCCACGACCTGCCGCTTGTCGGGGGCAAAAACGCCTCGCTGGGGGAAATGTTTGCACAACTCAACCCAAAGGGAATCCGTGTACCCAACGGTTTTGCCGTCACAGCCGAAGCTTACCGGCTTTTTATCGCCGAAAACAAGTTGCAACAACCCCTCAACACGCTCCTCCGCCAACTCGATACCCAAACCTTTGCCAACCTCGAAGAGATCGGCGCCCAGGCACGGGCTTTGATCGGAGCGGCTAAAATGCCGGAAGCTGTCGCCGACGCCATCCGGGCGGCCTATCGCGATCTGCTGCAACGGGAGGGCGGCAGCCCATTCAGCCTGGCTGTGCGCAGCAGCGCCACGGCCGAAGATTTGCCATCGGCCAGTTTTGCCGGCCAGCTGGAAAGCTACCTCAACATCAGCGGCGAAACGGAACTCGTCAACACGGTACACCGCTGTTTTGGTTCCCTTTTTACCAACCGCGCCATCAAATACCGCGAAGACCAGGGTTTCGGCAACCTCGACGTGGCCCTGTCGGTCGGTGTGCAAAAAATGGTGCGCTCCGACCGGGCGGCTTCGGGCGTCGCTTTTACCCTCGACCCCGATACCGGTTTCGACCGTGTGGTGGTCATCAACAGCATTTACGGACTGGGTGAAAATATCGTGCAGGGCCGCTCCACGCCCGACGAATTCGTGCTGTTCAAACCACATATCGGTACGGCCTTTAACCCCGTTATTCAAAAAAAACTCGGTGAAAAAGAATGGACAATGGTGTACGCCGCTGCCTCAAAAGGGCGTAAAACCGTCGAAAACCTGCCCACTCCCCCCGAAAAAAGCGCCGCCTGGTCGCTCTCCGATGCCGATGCAATGACCCTGGGCGACTGGTGCAAACGGATCGAAGAGCACTACGGAAAACCCATGGACATCGAATGGGCGCAGGATGGACCCGACGGCCCGCTTTACATCGTACAGGCGCGACCCGAAACGGTACATGCCAAACTGGGCAAACACAGCGTAGTGCATAGTTTCAAAATCGTTTCAAAAGGCAAAAAACTGACCGAAGGCATCGCCCTGGGTGAAAAAATCGCCGCCGGTAAAGCTCGTTTGCTGCGTTCGCCCAAAGAAGCCCGCCTGCTGCAGGAGGGCGAGGTCCTCGTCACCGACATCACCAACCCCGACTGGGTCCCCATCATGAAACACGCGGCCGCTATCGTGACCAATAAAGGCGGACGCACCAGCCATGCGGCTATCGTGGCGCGCGAACTCGGCACAGTCGCCATCGTGGGTTGCGGCGATGCGACGGATAAAATTCACGACGGCGACATGGTCACGGTGTGTTGCGCCGAAGGGAAAACCGGCTACGTATACGCCGGCAAAGCCGAATGGACGGAAACGGAAAAAGACATTTCCGACCTGAAAATGCCCGAAACCGCCCCCATGCTGATTTTGGGCGACCCCTCGCTGGCGTTCCAGCAATCCTTCCTGCCGCAGCGGGGCGTAGGCTTGTTGCGCATGGAATTCCTCATCACACACCATATTCAGGTGCACCCGCTGGCCCTGACCCGCTTCGAACAAATCAGCGATGAAAAACTGCGCCGCCAGATCGAGACACTCACGCGGCATTATCCCGACAAGAAGGAGTACTTCGTCGACCGGCTCGCCCAGGGCGTCGCGACCATCGCGGCAGCTTTCCATCCGCACGACGTGATCGTGCGCATGAGCGATTTTAAAAGCAATGAGTACGCCAACCTGATCGGCGGCAAACAATTCGAACCCGGCGAAGAAAACCCCATGATTGGCTTCCGGGGCGCCTCGCGGTATTATTCGCCTTTGTACAAAGACGGTTTCGAACTCGAATGCAAGGCCATGAAACGCGTGCGTGAAACGATGGGTTTTACCAACGTCAAACTCATGATTCCCTTCTGCCGCACCCTCGATGAAGGGCGGAAGGTGATCGATACCCTGCGCGAATTCGGGCTGGAACAGGGGCGCGAAGGGCTGGAAGTGTACGTGATGGTCGAGATCCCCAGCAACGTGCTGCTGGCCGAACAATTCGCCGAAATCTTCGACGGGTTCTCGATCGGTTCCAACGACCTGACCCAGCTCACCCTTGGTCTCGACCGCGATTCGGCGCTGGTGAGCGACTTGTTCAGCGAAAAAAACGAAGCGGTGATGCAACTCATCGCCCGCGCCATTCGCGCCGCCCACCGGAAAGGCATCAAGATCGGACTGTGCGGGCAAGCCCCCAGCGATATGCCCGAATTTGCCCGTTTTCTGGTCAATGAGGGCATCAACAGCATCTCTTTCAATGCCGACGCCCTGCTCAAAGGCATCGAAAACATGACTGCAGCCGAAAGGGAAAAGTCGCCCGAAAAAAGGAGCCTGGCCGACGAAATACCGCCCATGCCCCGCGACAATACCTGGGTAGACACCCCGCCCGCTACCAACCGCGAATGGGAGCGGCAGAGCGATGACGAATTTTTGAAATAAACAGACCGTGACGAAGCCCAACCCGATACGAAAAGCCTTCAGGCGCCTGCTGTCCAATCTGGGCCCGGGCCTTGTAACCGGCGCCAGCGACGACGATCCCTCGGGTATCGCCACGTATTCGCAGGCCGGGGCCATGTTCGGCCTGTCGACCCTGTGGACGGCGCTGGTGAGTTACCCTTTGATGGTGGGGGTGCAGGAAATGTGCGCGCGAATCGGGATCGTGACGCGGAAAGGACTGACCGGCGTGTTGAAAGCGCATTACCCCAAATCTTTGCTGTACTTCACCATCCTGCTCAGCGTGCCGGCGATCATCATCAATATCGGGGCCGATATACAGGCTATGGGCGCCGTGGCCAACATGTTGGTTCCGGCCGTGCCGGCGCATGGGGCAAGTATTTTTTTTACGGCTTTTTTATTCGTGGCGACGGTATTGTTGCCGTACCGGCGCATGGCGAAAGCCCTGAAATACCTTTGCCTGTCGCTGCTGCTTTACCTGATCGTGCCTTTTTGGGTTCGCCCCGATGCCTGGGAGGTGCTGCGCCATACGGTCGTCCCGACGCTCCGTTTCGACCGCGAATACCTGGCGATTCTGGTCGGTATTCTGGGCACGACGATTTCCCCCTATCTGTTTTTCTGGCAAACCAGCATGGAAGTGGAGGAAGCCGACGGCCTGCGAAACACTGTGATGGTCGACAAAAAACTCATCCACAACATGCGGCAAGACGTTGATCTGGGCATGTTGCTCACTTGTGTGGTCTTTTTCTTCATCATTCTGACCACCGGCACGGTGTTGTATCAGGAGGGGCTGCACGAGATACAGACGGTAGAGGATGCCGCTGCCGCACTGCGCCCCCTGGCCGGCGATCATGCCTACTGGTTGTTTGCCCTGGGGGTGATCGGGACGGGGCTGCTGGCCGTGCCGGTGCTGGCTGGAGCGGTGTCGTACATACTGGCGGAGACTTTTGGCTGGGCGGAAGGGCTGGACAAAAAGTACTACGAAGCGCCGGGCTTTTACGGCGTGCTGGCGGTTTCGCTGGGTTTGGGTTTGTTGTTCGATTTTACCAATATCAGCGCCATTCAGGCTCTGTTGCTGGCGGCCATGCTGTACGGCCTTACCGCGCCGGTGCTGATCGCGGTTGTGTTGCATATTTCCAACAATTCGAAGGTAATGGGTAGTTTTACCAACGGTTATTGGTCGAATGCAGCGGGTTTTCTGGCATTTGCCCTGATGGCCGTCTCTGCCGGACTGCTGTTGTGGTTTATGCTCGGCTGAACATTTAAAAGAAAAGACATGACAATTAAGATACCAGATGCCACCCGTGAATTCCTCAACGACGCCGGCGAATTGAGCCGGTTTGCCGGGCGTTTTTTTTACGAGGGGCTGCGCCCGCGCTATGAAGTGCGGGAGTTTGTGCGGCAGTGTTACGTGGTGGGTTACAAATCGCTGCCGCTGGTCGGGCTTACGGCGTTTATCATGGGCCTGGTGCTGACCATGCAGTTGCAGCCCACGATGGTGTACTATGGCGTCGAGTCGCAGATACCCGCCATGGTAGGTATCTCCATCGTCCGCGAGATCGGACCGATTTTGACCGCCCTTATTTTCGCCGGCAAAATCGGGTCGAGTATCGGCGCCGAGCTGGGCTCCATGAAGGTGACGGAGCAGATCGATGCGATGGAGGTATCGGGAACCAACCCGTTCAAATACCTGGTCGTGACGCGCGCATTTGCCACCATGCTGATGTTGCCCGTACTGGTCGTTATTGCCGATGCCATTTCGCTGTACGGCTCGTTTTTGGGGGTGAATATTTATGAAAAAACAAGCCTGCTGCTCTTTTTCCGCAAAGTGTTTGAAAACCTGGAATACATCGATGTGGTACCCGCCGTGATCAAAACCTTCTTTTTCGGCTTCGCCGTGGGAATCATCTGGTGCTACAAAGGGTATTATTCGAGCAAAGGCACCGAAGGAGTAGGGCGCTCGGCCAATTCCGCCGTGGTCGTCTCTTCCGTTGTCATATTTATCCTCGACCTCATTGCCGTTCAAATAACCGACATTCTGACCTGATCATGTCATCCGAAGCCGTCATACAAATCAAGGGGTTGTACAAATCCTTCGGCGCCAACGAGGTTTTGAAAAACTTCAACCTCGATCTCCTGCGCGGCGAAAGCCTCGTGGTACTGGGCAAATCGGGCTCCGGCAAGTCGGTTTTGATCAAATGCATCATCGGCCTCATCAAACCCGACCGCGGCGATATCACCGTGCTTGGGCAAGATCTGCTTTCGCTCGACCACGAGGAACTCGATCAAATACGCCAGAAGGTCGGCTTTTTGTTTCAAAGCAATGCCTTGTACGACTCCATGACCGTGCGCGACAACCTCGAATTTCCCTTGCGCCGCCACACCATCAATCTCTCGCAACCCGAGGTCGACGACATGGTGATGGATGCGCTCAACAACGTCGGGCTGGGGCACACGGTCGATATGATGCCTGCCGAACTGTCGGGCGGCATGCGCAAACGTATCGCGCTGGCCCGAACCCTCATCCTGCGGCCCGAAATCATCCTGTACGACGAGCCGACCACCGGCCTCGACCCCATCACCAGTCTCGAAATCATCACCCTGATGAATGTTATTCAGGAAAAATACCAGACTTCCTCGATCATCATCACCCACGACATGAAATGCGTCAAAATCGCTTCCGACCGGGTGGCCATGCTGATCGACGGAACCTGCTACGCCCTCGGAACCTATGACGAACTCAATGCCTCCACCGATGGAAAGGTCAGGGCTTTTTTTGATTAACCCTCTTTTCCAGCTACCGCGACAGTACCATGAAAGATCATAATATCAATGCCATAAAACTGGGCGTGTTCGTGATTGCGGGCCTGGTCCTGTTTATTGCGACCCTCTATGCACTGGGGAAAAACCGCAATCTCTTCGGAACGCAATTTGAACTGCGCACCCGGTTCAGAGACGTCAACGGCCTTTTGGTGGGCAACAACGTGCGGTTTTCGGGCATCGACGTGGGCAGCGTCCGCTCCGTGACCATCCTCAACGACACCACCATCGAGGTTGTGATGAACGTGGACCGCAAGATGAAAAAATTCATCCGCACCAATGCCCAGGCCACCTTGGGCACCGACGGCCTGATCGGCAACCGGGTCGTCAACCTGGCGCCCATGAGCGGCCATGCGCCTTTCGTGCAGGGGGGCGAACTCCTGCCCTCCCGCGAGGAAATCAATACCCAGCAGATGCTCGAAACGCTCTCCCGAACCAACGAAAGCGTCGCCGTGATCGCCGACGAACTGCTCGGCACCGTCCAGCGCATCAATTCGAGCGCGCAACTGACCCGCCTGCTCAGCGATGAAAGCCTGAGCGACAACCTGAAAGCCTCGCTCGTCAACCTCAACCGGGCTACCGCCAGGGCCGCCCTGCTCATGGACAATGCCAACGAAACCCTACGCCTGGCCTCGCAC
>JADZFP010000435.1 GCA_020849825.1 Saprospiraceae bacterium | reverse complement strand
TGCCGCCGTCGTTCGTGGCGCTGCCGCCGATGGCCAGTATAACGCGGGCAGCGCCCCGCCGCTGAGCGTCGGCCAGCAACAATCCGGCGCCGAAAGTGGTGGTACGCAGCGGATTGCGTTCCGCCGGGCGCAGCAGTTGGAGGCCGGAAGCGCTCGCCATTTCCACAAAAGCGGTATCCCCGCCGGCATTCAGGCCATACGACGCCCGGATGGGTCGAAACAAGGGGTCAAACGTTTCTGCCTCTATCGTTTGCAAGGCCAGGTGATGCGCCAATACGTCGAAAGCGCCCTCCCCGCCGTCGGACAGGGGAAATTCCGTGACTTGCGCGTCCGGCTTTGCCCGGCGAATGCCGGCGGCTAAAGCCTGGCAGACCCCGGCAGCGGGGAGGGCGTCTTTGAAGGAGTCGGCGGCGACGAGGATACGCATGCCGGCTCAGTCAAAATCAAAAAACTCGTTCAGGAACGACTTCTTCTTCCGGTATTTCGGATCGGGGTAAACGTGCTCGCGATGCGGATGCTGGCCGTATTTGTGCCGGTCGGCGTCGTAGTTGTCTTTGTTGGAATAGTGTTCGGCCGCGCGCTCGATGATTTTATCCAGCTCGCCGCGGTCGAGCCAGATGCCCCGGCATTTTGGGCAATAATCTATTTCCACGCCGCTGCGGTCGGCAAGCACAAGGGTTTCGGAACAAACGGGACAAAGCATAATTTAACAATTAAACGTTTTAAAGGCGCAAAAATACATAACACCGCCCGGCGCAGGAAGTTGAACGCGGCGTCGCGGGAATTCGGCATACCTTTACCCCTGTCAAAACAAACGCTGTTCCACCCATGCGCTTTTTAATATTTTTTTGCGCGCTTCTGCTGCTTCAAATTTCGGCCTACTGCCGGTTCCGGCAGAAGCCAGGCCCCGAAGAAGTGGTCCGCCGCTGGCAAGATTACATCGACCGGAACAAGTTCGACTCCGCCCGGATATACAGCACCGAACTGGCCCGTTCATACATCGATTTTCTCGACGCCATCACGCAAGGCGATACCACCGAGATCACCCAAACCACCCTGTACGAACTGGGCTGCGATATCCGGGGCGATTCGGCAATATGCCACTTTCTGATAGAAGGCGAAATGGGCGAGAAAATCCCCGACACGCTGATCCTGTATAAAATAAAAGGCCGCTGGCTGGTGCATCATGTGGAAGGGTTCACCGTCATCCCCGTAGATACCTTGCAACCGGGTGACGAAGATATTTTGTTTCCGGGCGATTCAAGCGACGTTGAATTTGAGTGAGTGATGAGTGATGAATGATGAGTGATGAGTGATGAGCGATGAGTTTTCACGCGATAGCTTTAAACGCATCGGGCGGCAATCGTCCGGATTGCTCCTGGATGGAGTATGCGATCGCATCCACTTTCGGGAGTATCGCGGCGCTGACCCGGCCTTCTGTGACCAGGCGGGCGTAAACCCCCATCAGGTTGTTAGCCGTGATCAGGTGTACCAATTCGTCGGTCGAATCCTGCGTTTGCACGGGGATGGGAGCCTTGGGGTGAATAAAGAGGGTTGGCCGCCGAACTCAGCGAGATGTCGGCGTACTTCAGATCGGTGCGCATTTTTTTCTTGGTGTACTCGATGCCCGCAAGAATTTGTTTGGAGATGTGGGTGGGGAGGGTTTGTACGAAATCCATTTTTGGGGGAGGATTGTTTAATGAAGACAAGTTTTTGGGGTAAAGAAGTCAGGTGCCAAAAATAATTGAAGACATGGGAGTGGTATTTCGCTTAATAACAGAAAGGTGGTGTAGATCGAGAATCTTTACTATTATTTGTGGAACTTTTCAATTATTTACCCAAAAGAAAAGCCGCCAAATGCTTGCGCATCCAACGGCTAATAAACCACAAAGAGAGTCGGGTTGAGATCAACCGCGGTACTTCTCCGCCAACGGATCCACACTCCACCATCTGCCCACGCTCGCATCGTACCACCTTGCCCCGTAATCCGACCAGTTCAGCCCCAAATCCTCATTGCGCTCCTTACCATTGTAAAGATACTGTTCGCCGGGTTTTGTGTGCCGATGCCCTCCATCTGCATGCCGAAGGGGTAGTAGTGCATGTCTTCGATGTACACTACGGAGGCGCCGTTGGCCCGCCAGTTCACCCGCGCATTGCCCAGGTGCCTGTCCCGACCCCTCGGGGGTCTTTTAACGTGTACTCATACCGAAAAGTATCTGAAATCAACACACAGCGGCCCTCGGCGTGCCTGTCCCGAGACCTCGGGGGTAAATGGCTTCCAGATTCGCCCCGGCGTACTCGATGCCGGCGACGTAGTTTTTCGTCACGCCGCCGGCTGCCTTGGTCAGTTTTTCGCCGTCGGCGGTGTAGGTGAGCAGGATATATTCATCGGCGAGGTTGTTGATGGAGTGCGGCAGGTTCAGGTGGTTGTAGGCGATGGTCAGGTCTTTGTGCTTATCCTGGGTCATGTTGCCATTGGCGTCGTACAGGTAGTGATCACCAATGATGGAGTTTTTATATTTGAAGCCCCTGGTGATGTTCCCGGCGTCCGTCATGGCGATGAGACGGTCGGGGATGGTGGCGCTGTAGGCGTATGTGAGGTTGTCGATGGTACCGAAGGTGCCGGGCGCGGAGGTGAGGCTCCGGCGGGTGTAGGTTTTCAGATTCCCGTTCAGGTCGTAAGTGATGTTCGATTCGGTATAGT
>JADZFP010000434.1 GCA_020849825.1 Saprospiraceae bacterium | reverse complement strand
ATATAAAGAAAGTCGTTCTGGATCAGGGAAGCGAAATCCTGTACGCCGATCGGGAGTTTTTTCATGCCCCAAAGGTATAAAAAATGCCCTGAAACGACCCTTTTCCGAATGCCCGTATGTTATTGGAAAAAATACTTCCCGATCTGGCCATAGACTGAGCAATATCAGCGTGAAAACTGCTAGCCCAGCCGGCTTCACGCAATGGCAATCTTCACCAGCGAGCGTTCGTTTTCCGGGATAAACCCAAAAACCACGTCTTTGTGATCTACGCCGCGGGCCACCAGCTCGTCGCCGATCTCGATTTCGGTGTCGTTGTGTTGAACCCAGATTTTGCCGTCGCGAATGTCGAAGTGGAGGAGCGGGCTGAAAGTAAATCGTCCGCGATGCCATCCGACATTGATCAGTTGAAAATGATTACGTTGAAGATCGGCAATAACTTGTTGTTCAATTTCAGGCGCATTGCTATAAGGCCTGGCGGCAATTTCTTCTAATAAATTGATAATAATTTTTTGATAAACGGCTATCTTATCCATTTTTCAATAGTTTCTGCATTTTGATCATAAATGATGAGACGCATTCGCTTTCTTGAAATCACCAGTTGAACGAACGGTTTTTGGAAAAAAGTTTCCCACAAGTCGATGGGCAGGGCCAGGTAAAGAATCCTTTCCGGGGCATATTCCTCAAGCGCGAATAAATAATTGTCGTACTGCCCGACTGCTTCATGAAACTTGTTCATGGGTGATTGGGAACGGAAGGACTTGACCTCAACTGCTATTTTGTCGTTACCCCGTTCAGCTACAATTAATTTCTCCGCAAACAAATCAATTTCAAAACTCGCTTCGCCCGTGGAAAACTTGTACTGTTCATCTGTAATCGTCCAACCCTCTTTTTCCAATGCCCGCCGGACAGCGTCGTGATAGGTGTCTCTGGCCATATATTTCCGGTTTTGGACAAAATTACGACATTTTCAACTTAAAAACCAATAACCTAAAGTCGAACCTTACAACTTCAAAAGTGGAACATATGAAAACCTTTGTCTTGCTTCCGGTACTGTTCCTTCTCGCCGCCGCCCTCCCGGCCCAAAAAAATAGCGCTTCCCGCTGAAATTTCGGCATTTTTGTTTTGCATAAACAAAAATGCCGTATTTTTAAGCGTCCAATCACCGCCCCCAATCCAATCCCTCCAACACGCTTCCCACGTAAATAAGGCACAAACCTGCAAATAAGCGCAAGGCTTATTACCACGCTCATTTTTCCTGTCGTGTTCTTTAGGCTGATATTCAGGCCCTAATCCCTGTGTACCAATAATCCACGAACTGATGGTGATAACGAAACTACCCGATCCGGCATAAATACGCCGGACGGGAGATTGGTTATTTATCCGGCGAGTATCCGGTTTGCCGGGGGCACAGTGCTGCGCCCGGAAGGGCGGAGCACTGCCGGTAGTGCAGTTTTTATCTCCCGCGGAGGTTTTCTCTGCTTTTGTGTCGCCCCTCTTTTGCACAATCAATTAATCGACATATAAACCTTTTCATTTCACCAAAATCTGCTCGTTATGCTCAAAAAAGGTATGTTCCTCCTGCTTACCCTCTTGCATGGGTTCAGCCTGTGGAGTCAGAACACCCTGCGGGGTACCGTGACCGGCAGCGACGGCGCGCCCCTCGTGGGGGCCACCGTGCTGGTCAAAAACACCAACATCGGCGCCGTGGCCGACAACGCCGGCGTCTTCACCCTCAACCTGCCGCCCGGCAACCAGACGCTGATCGTCAGTTACACCGGCTTCGGAAGCCGTGAAGTGGCCGTTACGGCCGGCATGCGCGACGTCGAGATTACGCTCGAAGAGGGCGTCACCCTGCGCGAAACGGTGGTGACCGCGCTCGGCATCACCCGCTCCGAAAAGTCGCTGGGCTACGCCGTGACCCAGGTGGACGGCGCCGACGTGAGTAAAGTACGCGACGCCAACATCGTAAACCAGCTCGCCGGCAGGGCAGCGGGGGTTACGGTCATCGGCTCCAGCGGGAACCTCGGCTCCTCGGCCCGCGTCACCATCCGGGGCCTGCGCTCCATCAGCGGCAACAACCAACCCCTGTTCGTGGTAGACGGCGTGCCGATGGACAACTCCAACTTCACCCATCCCTGGCAGGTGGTGGGCGGTTACGGCGCTTTGGAGGAAAGCCAGTTCGACTATGGCAACGCCATCCAGGACCTCAACCCCTCGGATATCGAAACCATCGACGTGCTGAAAGGCCAGGCGGCTGCTGCCCTGTACGGCTCCCGCGGCGCCAACGGGGTCATTATGATCACGACCAAAAAAGGCGGTAAGGCGCGCAAGGGCATCGGCGTCACCGTCAACAGCAGCCTGACTTTCGAACAAATTTCCGTACTGCCCAAGTACCAGTTCAAATACGGCGGCGGCGTGGACCTGCTGCCATACGGCTACAACGACAATTCGGGTTTTTACAAAGTCCCGTATATCGAGCTGGGCTCGAACGGCGACACACTGGGCGTTTATACTTCCTTTGACCTGACACCCGTGTACGGCGTCGACGAAAGCAACGGCACCCGTTTCGCCACCAGCACCGACCAGCATTTCGAACACTTGGCCAGCAGCGGTTACCTGTTCCCCAACGGCTTCGGACAGAACCAGCCCGACCTCTATTACCGCAACTGGAACTCCTGGGACGAATGGGACATCCAAAACTACGGCCGCTCCAGCCGCTGGGAGGCCGGCGACGATCCGAGGGATTTTTTTGAAACCGGCGTCACCAGCAACCACAACATCTCCTTCGAAGGCGGCGGCGAACATTCCACTTTCCGGCTTTCCTACAACCGCTACGACCAGAAAGGTATTTACCCCAACTCCCACCAGGAGCGCAACTCCTTAGGCTTCAACGGCACGCTCGACATGGGTAAAAAATTGTCGGCCGCGGTCGGCATCAATTACGTCAACACCCGCACGCTGGGCCGCAGCGGTGTGGGCTACGACGCCCGGGGCGGCCTCAACCCGGCGCAGAACTTCAGCCAGTGGTGGCACATGCACCTGCGTTTCGACGACCTGAAACAATTCGAAAACCCCGACGGCACCATGCGCACCTGGAACCGCCGCGGCCCCAACGACCCCAAGCCGCAATATTGGGACAACCCCTACTGGACGCGTTTCAAAAACTACCAGCAAGACGGGCGCGACCGCGTGTTCGGCAACGTTGGGCTGAACTGGAAAATCAACAACTGGCTCACCCTGAGCGGGCGCGTACTGCAGGATTACTACAACGAATTCCGCGACGAGCGAATCGTTGTCGGTAGTGTCAGCCCGTCCAAATACAGTCTTGACCAGTACACCGTCGGCGAAACCAACACCGACCTCATCCTGCGCGCCGACCGGAACCTCGGCGAACATCTGAGCCTGAGCGCCTTCGTGGGCGGCAACAAACTGTGGCGCAAAGTGAACCGGCACGTCGGCGTCACCCGCGGCGGCCTGAGCGTGCCCGGTATTTATACCCTGCAAAACTCCGTGGAGCGGCCTTTCGTGCAAACTACCGTCACGGAAAAACAGATCGAAAGTCTGTTCGGCGGGGCCAGTTTTGGGTGGAACAGCACCATCTTTCTTGATCTGACGGGTCGCCAGGACTGGTCGAGTACCCTGCCCGAAGCCGGCAACGGCTTTTTTTATCCTTCCGCCTCGCTGAGTTACGTGTTTTCGGAAATGTTCAATATCCCGGCCCTTTCCTTCGGAAAATTGCGCCTCGGCTGGGCCCAGGTGGGCAACGACACCGATCCCTACAATATCCTGACCAGTTACCAGCCCCGCGACAACTTCGGCAGCCAGCCGGTGTACACGGTGCCCAACACGCTCAACAACCTCAATCTGCAACCCGAAGAAACATCTACACTGGAAGCCGGGCTCGACCTGCGTTTTTTCAAAGATCGCCTGGGCCTCGACCTGACCGTCTATTCCGGCAAAACCGTCAACCAGATCATCCCGCTCAGCACTACGCCGACCACCGGCTACACCCGGCAATTTATCAACGCCGGGGAAATTTCGAACAAGGGCATTGAAATTGCCCTCAACGTAACACCCGTTCAAAGCCGCGATTTTTCCTGGGATATAAATGTCAACTTTGGTAAAAACGTCAACAAGATCGTCGAACTCAACGCCGACGACCCCGAACTGACGACCCTGCCCATCACCTTTTTGGTCTTTTTCGGCGCCCTGGTAGCCCAGGAAGGGCAGCCCTACGGCACGATCATGGGCACCAACTACCTCTTCGACAAAAACGGCAACCGGCTCGTGGATCCCAATTCGGGCTTTTACCTCGCCAGCACCGAGGTGATGCCCATCGGCAACATCACGCCCGATTTTACCGGTGGCATTACCAACACCTGGCGCTGGAAAGGGCTGTCCCTGAGCGCCTTTTTTGATTTCCGCAAGGGCGGCGACATCGTTTCCACCACGAACGTTTGGGGGAAGTACTCCGGCATTTTTGCCGAAACCGCCGAAGGCGACGTGCGCGAAAACGGCTTCGTCAACCCCGGCGTTTCGGCCGTGGTGGACGGCGACGGCCTGCCGGTGCTGGAAGCTGCCGGCGACCCCGCCACGCCGCTCGACGACGTGTATGCTTCCACCGGCGCGACCAATACCGCGGCGGCGCCCGATCAGTTGCACCGCGTCCTCGACGGCGGCCTGGTGCTCAATGCCGCCGACGTGTACGATGGTTCTTTCATCAAACTGCGCGAACTGAGCCTGGGTTACACCCTGCCCAAACACTGGCTGCAACGCATCCGGCTGCAAGACCTCCACATCGCCCTCGTGGGCCGCAACCTCGCCATCCTGCACAAAAACATCCCGCACCTCGACCCAGATAACGCGATCAGTACCAGCAATATCCAGGGTTCGGAAGGCGGGCAGGTGCCGGCGGTTCGGAGTTATGGGGTGAATTTGAGTTTTAGGTTTTAAAAACTTTAAAAATTATGAAACATATAAAATATTTTATCGCCACGCTTTTGCTTCTCACCGCATTTTCCTGCGGTAAAAACTTCGGCGACCTCAACACCGATCCCAACAACCCCGGCGTGGTGCCGGCCGAATACCTGCTGACCAATGCGCAGAAAGCCTTTGCCGATCAGCATGGCGGCAATCCGCTTGTTTATTCCGCCGGTCTTTGGGGACAATACTGGGCCCAAAACAATTACACCGATGCAAGCAGGTACGCCTATGGCCCGGGTGGTTGGGCCTGGTATTATGCCGAAATTCTGGAAGACCTGCGTGAAATCCAACGCCTGGTCGGCGAGAGCGACGACGCGGCTTCGGCCAAATCGCAAAACCAGCTGGCCGTCGCCAAAATCCTTGAAGTCGCCGTATTTCACGATCTGACCGATCTGTTCGGGCCTGTGCCCTTTGCGGAAGCCCTTGAGGCCAACCGAAACCGCACCCCGCAATACGACAGTCAGCAGGCGATCTATCAGGGTTTGCTGCGCGACCTGAAGGCGGCCATGGCCCAAATAGACGAATCGGCGGGCAGTTTTGGCCCCGGCGATGTGATTTATGGCGGCGACATGACAAAGTGGAAAGCATTCGGCCAGTCGCTTCGCCTGCGTATCGGCATACGTATGGCCGATGTGGACGCAGCTACCGCTCAAGCAGAAGTGGAAGACGCCGCCGCCGGCGCCTTTACCGGCAATGCCGACAACGCGGCTTTCCGTTATCGCGTCGGCCAACCCAACAACCACCCGCTCAACCAGCTTCGCGTGGAGCGCGGCGACGCCGACTGGGGCATGTCCGATGTGTTGATCGACAAAACCATGCTCCCGCTCAACGACCCGCGCCTGCCCGCTTTTGCCGACGAAAAAGTCATTGGAGGCGGCTACAAAGGCCGGCCTTTCGGGCAAAACAACGGCAACGCGGCCGCTGAAAGCCCGGACTTGTACTCCCAGCCCAGCGGGGCGGCAGTGATCCGCGCCGGCACGGGCGAATTCAAATCTGCGGACGTGCTGGCGCCCGACGCGTTGTCCAAATTCATGAGCTACGCCGAGGTTTGTTTTATTATGGCCGAGGCCAAAGAACGCAACTGGAACGTGCCCGGCACAGCAGCCGAATGGTACCATGCCGGCATCGCCGCTTCACTCGAAGAATGGGGCGTAACCGATCAGACCGCCATCGATGCCTATATCGCTCAACCGTTGGTCACCTATGCCACCGCGCCCGGCGACTGGAAACAAAAGATCGGCGTACAAAAATGGATCGCCCTTTACACCCAGGGCATCCAGGGCTGGTGCGAGTGGCGCCGCCTCGATTTCGACAAACTCGAACTACCCGAAGACGGCGCGCTCTTCGACATCGGAGACAAAGTAGCGCCCGTACGCCTGATCTATCCCGTCGATGAACAAACCCAGAACCAGGCCGGCTACCAGCAGGGCGTCAGCCTGCTCGGCGGGCCGGACCGGCTGTTTACGCGGGTGTGGTGGGATGTGGAGTAGACGACTTTTGACTTGCGACTTTTGACTTGCGACTTACGACTTTTGACTTACGACTTTTGACTTACGACTTGGTGGGCCCTGTTCGTTTATTGGTTACGTCGCGTTTGTCATAACCGTAAGAATCTGTCCGCTCCACGCGGGTATTTGGATATTGGATATTCCTTGTTGGATATTGGATATTCCTCTTCGTTTTTTTACTTAGAGGAATATCCAATATCCAACAAGGAATATCCAATATCCAAATACCCGCGTGGCGCGGACGGATTCTTACGGAATGACAAACGAAACGCACACAAAATTCAGCAGTATTCATTCTGCCCCGGCCAATTTTTCAAACATATACAAGCGCCTATGAAATGCCTGATTTATATCCTTCTCCTGCTCGCCGCCGTCCTGCCGGCCCAGGAAACCCCCGACACCCCCGAGGCCTCGGGAAAAAAGGGCGCCGTCTCTGTCACCACTCATCACTCATCGCTCATCACTCGACACGCGCCGTCGTCGTCCCGAGTACTCGGGACTACCAGGACAACGGCATCCCCGACCTGCAATACGCCCACCGCGATGCAGAGGCGTTTGCTGCCTGGCTACGCTCGCCGGCAGGTGGCAATATGCCCGAGCGCAACCTGGTGCTGCTGACCAACGGGGAGGCTACGCTTGGAAAGATTGTCAGCGCCCTCACCGGACTTATTGCCGATGCCCGAGAAGGCGATCAGGTTATTATTTATTTCAGCGGTCACGGCGACGTGGAGGCCAATCTGTTTTCGCAACCGGGTTATCTGCTCTGCCACGATTCCAAAGCCTCGGTCTATATGGCTGGCGCGTTCAACATCCGGGACCTGCAGGAGGTGGTCAATACCCTTTCGTTACAAAACAAAGCTCGCGTGCTGGTGATCACCGATGCCTGTCGCGCCGGCAAACTCGCCGGCAGCAGCATCAACGGCGCACAACTCACGAGCGCCAATTTGGCCAAACAATTCACCAACGAAACGAAAATACTTTCCTGCCAAACCAGTGAATACAGTCTCGAAGGCCCGCAATGGGGTGGGGGCCGGGGCGTGTTCTCCTACCATCTCGTGGACGGCCTTACCGGCCTGGCCGACCGCAACGCCGACGATTTAGTCACCCTGTTCGAACTGGAAATGTACCTGGGGGAAAAAGTGCCGGAAGAAACGGCGCCGCACCGGCAGTTTCCGTTTGCCATCGGCGATAAAACAGCCAAAATGGCGCGGGTGGATGCGCCTGCGCTGGCAGCCTTGCGGCAGGCAAAATCCGGCGCATCGCCCATGCTCGGCGGCACGGATATGCGCGGCTGGGAAGACGAGCTCGTGGCCACGACCGATTCGGCCACCCAGGCGCTGTATTACGCTTATAAAAGCGCATTGAAACACGGGGCGCTAATCGACACGGCCGGCGGCAATCAAAGCGCCTGGGCGTTGTTGCCCCAACTCTTACAGCGCGAAAGCCTGAGCGAGTTGCACGGCTTACTGCGCCGCAACCTCGCCGCGGCTTTGCTGGACGAGGCGCAACAGGCGCTGAATGCCCTGCTGGATGACGACCCTTATGAAACCAACCAGTGGTTGCACAATCCGGACAAGTATGTCCTTTACCCGGAGTACCTGGCCAAAACTATTGAGTTGTTGGGCGAACGGCACTACATGTACAATACGTTAATGGGTAAACAACTGTTCTTCCAGGCGAAAAATGTGGCAGGACAGGAAGCCCACTGGCAGGACGGCGGCGTTTGGAATGACTCCATCAATCAGCTAACCCGAAATCTTTTGACCAGCGCATTGAAGTTAGAGCCGAATGCTCCTTATGCCCATTATGCCTTGGGCACTTCCTGGATGAAACACTATTGGGGCGACGGAGCCGACACATTTTTCTATCACCAAAATCAGTCCCTTGCACTTTCTCCCACCTGGGTGATGCCCCGCCTCAACATCGTAAATTTTTACATGTTCAACATCATCAACCCCGACTGGAAAACCTGTGAGGAATATATACTGCAAGGACTGGCGCTGAAACCCAACTCTTACGTTTTGACTGAACGGCTTGCCTGGCTGTACCAACGAACCTACCGCATGGACGAAGCCATCGCGCTGGCGCACAAAATGGCTTCGATGCGCCCCGATCTCCCCAATGGATATGCCACCCTGGGAAGTACCTATAGTAGCTTGCGGCAATACGATCTGGCAGAGGATTTCGCTCAAAAAGCGTTGTCCGTCGATTCGACTGTCTGGCGTTGGCCTATGGGAATCTTGGCGACAACAGCCTCTCGGAAAAGGCTGTATGAAAAATCATTCGGGATTGCCCGGAAACTTATAAACGGCTATAATACGGATTGGCATTTTTCTAATGTTTTTGAGCGTTTAAAGATGAGACATCTTCAGGCGGCTTGTTTGGAATATTTTTGGAAAAAAGACCCGCAGGAAAGTCCAATGGAGAAGGCTTATGATTTCTGGTACCAGGGAACGATTAATTTTTACCAAAAACGATGGCCTGAAGCCAAAGGACTGTACCTCGAATCAATAAAAGAACAAGTGAAGGTTGACACAACCCCCGACCCATCATTTATTGTCACTTTCAACCAGTTAGCCCAAATATATGCGCATGAAGCGCAGCCCGATTCTGCCGAATATTACTTCCAAAAAGCCATTAATTATTACTACCCCCGCCTTTTGGGCTCCTGGGGCTTCAAGGAACAATTTGCTGAAGCCCGCTACCACTACGCCCGCTTCCTCCTCACCCAAAACCGCCTTCCCGAAGCCGAAGCGCAACTGAAAAAAGCCGAAGAAATCGACCCCCGCAACCCTGAAAATTACTACGGCATGGCCGCCCTCCACGCCGCCCAAAAACACGACAAGGAAGCCCTCGACTGGCTCGCCAAAGCCCTCGAATGGTATTACCCCGACTACGACGAGATCATGGCCGAACCGCTGTTCAAAAAAATACGGAAAACGAAACGGTTCAAGGCGCTGATGAAACAGTATTTCCCCGACGGATCGGATGTGCCTAAGGTGGAGGCGCTGGCGCGGAAGTACTTACCGGAGGTGTTCGGGGAGTGATGTACAAATTACGGGTAAACACAGGATACTATTATGCTTTTTATAAAAATGTAAGTGACTATCCGGATATTGTACTCCAGCCCTGTTCAACCCCACCCCCGACCCCCACAGCCATCAACGTAAGGCCTCGGAGAGGCCCAACGTTTGTAGTAGAATTGACGTTTGGGAAGGTTGCGAGGGCCTCGGAGAGGCCTAACGTTAATACCATTTT
>JADZFP010000433.1 GCA_020849825.1 Saprospiraceae bacterium | reverse complement strand
TGTTTTTTGGCCCAGATAGTCTATCCTATAACTGGGGTGACCGCTTCCCCGAACTAAAATCAAGAATTGTCTCTATTCAAGCTGCCGACTCTAACCATTTATGGGTAGTTACGCCAACGTCAGGGCTGTTGTGGGTTCAAATTAACAAGGGAACTGTACAAGACGTTGTTGTGATGAACCAAAAATTAAAGAAACCAATTGAAAATATTCAATCTGTTTTTAGAGAGCCCAATGGTCGATTGTGGATGGCTACAAACCATGGTATTTATGGATTGAATACCGATTGGTCGGTCATGCATATTGACCATACTTACGGCCTTGCAGCAGATGACGTGAATGCAGTAGCCGTGCAAGGCGATACATTGTGGGCAGGAACAGTAGCGGGCTTGAGTCGTATCGTTTTATCCTCGCTAAGAGGAACCAGTGAATATCCAACTTTGATCGCTGGATTGAGATATACTCAAAACGAAATAGTGTATAATTTCCATCTCCTTGACTCTTTAACGTCTCGCAGGTTTACCAGTTTGCCGGCAAATGCGAATTTGGTGGAATTCGACTTGGCAGGATTGGATTTTACAAGTCGAGGCAACATGAACTTTGAATATGTAATCCGCTCAGAGTTGCCTCCCTGGTATTATTGGACGCCGCAGAATATTGCCGAATGGATCAAAAACGGATTCGCAGTAAAAGAAGATACCATCTTTCTTGAAAAAGGTACGCTTAGTTTTGGTGTGGAAATGCCTCCTGGACAATACTATCTTAAGATATATGCTATTTCCGGGATGGGCGTCAGAAGTAACTATCCTACTGATTGGACTATTCTAATGGCGCCGCATTGGTATGAGACAGTCTGGCTGGCACTCAGCATCGTTGGAATGATCGGGTATGGTTTATATAAGTACCGAAAGAATCAGGTCTTTGTTGAAGAAGCCGATACCCAAATTTTAAAACTGAAATTATTAACTCTGCAATCACAAATAGATCCTCACTATATTGGGAATACTGTAAATGCTATTCAAAAGTTTTTTTATCCGTTTGACTTAATCAAGGCGAGCCTGTACGTTTCGTCCTTCACAAGGATGCTGCGCCAATCCATGCGATTCGCGAAGTCAAGTTTTATTCCTTTTAAAGATGAGTTCAATTTTATTAATGATTATCTCGCGATTTCAAAGCTAAGCGCCAGACATGAGTTGAATTATGAGTTTGAGGGTGTAGACCTTATTCCAGAAGATTATCCATTCCCTGTAATGATATTGCAGCCTTTTATTGAAAATGCGGTACTTCATGGAGAAGCAGAGAGCGGGCCTTCTCTTATCACTGTTAAGTTTGAGCCTTATTCTTACGAAACGATAAAATGTACTATCATAGACAATGGGCTGGGTATTCGAAAGAAATCCTTGGAAAAGCGCCAGCAACCTAATAAAAACAATTCGAGAGGCCTGGGTATTATTTCTGAAAAAATAAAAGTAATAAACACACTATACGGAGCTGACCTGGCCTGCTCAATCACAGATCAGTCTGACGATATCCCTCCAACTCATGGAACAAGAATAGAAATCACATTTAGAAGGCCCAATATGGAACGAATGAATTAGAGCCTGTTTAAATTTCAGTGGCCCGCAGCAACAATAACAAAAAAGGCCCGATCAGAACGATCGGACCTTTTTTTGTGGAGGATACCGGATTCGAACCGGTGACCTCTTGCATGCCATGCAAGCGCTCTAGCCAGCTGAGCTAAACCCCCATTTGCGTAAAGCGGCTGCAAAGATAAAGGTCCCCAAAATAAAACACCAAGCCTTGGGCTATTTTTTTCTCACGGTGATGGAAATTGCCTCGATCGTCTTGCCGGTTTTTTGATCGGTGCCGCAAAGCGCACCGTTTTTGCCGACGACAGGCTTGGTTTGCCCTTTGAGTCGGACGGCATATTCGAGCTCGTACTTGGCAGCATTGGCGCCTTCGAGTTCGGCAGCGAAACCCAGTAGTCGCTTTTTACTGTCGCCGCCCACGTATTCGCCCTCTTTTTTGCTTTGTACGATACCGACACCGGCAACATTGGTCTTGTAGCGGATTTTCAGGCCGTTCTGCGCCGATTTTAACCGCAGCGTCATGCCGACGATTTTTCGCGCCGGTTTAAAATCACCGGCCCATTGACCAGCCATCAGGGGCACGTCGCCGCCCGGACTGAATTTTACGGAACCTTCAACCAGGGGCACGCTGCCTGCTGCCGGCGCTTTGGCACCCAGGGCATTCTTAACCGCCAAACCGGCGTCGATGCGGCCGAAGCCGTAGTAAATGCTGTGGCCGTTGCTGTCGTATTCGCCCGCGCCTTCGTCGATTCGGGTGCAGGATTTTTTGATCAATTCCTTCACCTGTTTCGACGTCAGATCGGCATTGGCAGCGAGCATGAGGCCGACGACGCCAGCCATGCCCGGACAAGCGCCCGAGGTGCCGCCGAAGGTATCGGTGTAATCGCCGTCCTGATATCCGCCTTTGGAAAGTCGGTCGACAGTGCGCAGGCCCGTGCTGATGGGGGCCGGGTGACTGAACGGTTTCCAGCCAAAATCGCCACTGGGGAAGCAAACCCACACAGCGTCACCGAAGTCGCTGTATACGCTGCGGCGGCCAGTGTCGTTGCAGGCGGCCACGGCGATCACGCCGGGGTAACTCGAATAACCGTCGTTGACGGTATCTTCGTTGCCGTTGCCGGCGGCGAAAAGAATCACGCAGCCTTTACCGTTGCGGCCTTTGTTGAGGGCATAGTCGAGCGCCAGACGAGTAGAGTCGGGTAGGGGCGTGCTGCGGTTGTGGACGGGGTCGGAGGGGTTCCACCATTCGCCGTCGGAGGGGCCCCAGGAGCAGGAGATCACGTCTGCGCCGTGGTCGGCGGCCCAGGCAAAGGCGTTGGCTTCGGCCATACTGCCGAGGCCGCTGCGCAGTCGGATGGGCATCAGGAAGGCTTCGGGAGCGGTGCCGGAAGCGCCGTCTTTGAGGCCGGTAGCACAAGCCATACCTGCGCAGGCGGTGCCGTGGTTGTCGCCCTCAGCCTGCGGGCGCGGGTCGGTGGTGTTGGTTGTGGCGTCGTAGGCGTGCACGATGCGACCCTTGAATTCGGGGTGGTCGATTTCAATGCCGTCGTCGATGACGGCGATGGTGACGCCTTTGCCGCGCGTCTGTGCCCATGCGGCTTCGATGTTGACGTGGGCGTCGACGGTTTTGTCTTTGATGGTCGTTTTGGCAAGATGCCACTGGCTTTTGTGGATGACTTTATAACGCCGCTCCTGTACGAGCTCTGGGTGGCAATATTCGACGTTTTTTTCCTCCAGTATTTTTTCGGCCATCTCAAAAACTTTCAGGCCGGTGCCTTCGCTGGCTTCCACGAAGTAGGAATTGGGGGCAAAGGGCAGTTTGTTTTTAATTTTCAGGTTGTATTTGGTCAAAACAGCGAGGCAGTCTTCCTCTGAGGTTTTATCCAGAAATTTGATGAAGAAATTTTCTGTGTACAACATCACCTCACCGCTATCGGCATCCTGCAAGACACGTCCGGCAAACCGGATATTTTCCTCTTCTTTCAATGCCGCGCGCGTCTCGTCGCGCTGTGCGGTAGCTGCCGACATGGATTCCAGGCCGTCGGTCGGGGCAACGCGCCGCACGGTGACGCCGGCCTCCGGGAATGCCGCGACTTCGGTCGTTTCATTGATCAGATTCCGGCTTTTGCGGCTCATGGCCACTTCCTCGATCTGCTGATTGTCTTTCGTCCGGATGACTACCATATCGGGGCTTTCGACCAGTTCGATCGTTTTGCCTTTTTTACCGCCGTATTTAACTTTATACATGATAAAAGTGGAATTGAATAATTATTGATACACCTCGGGTAGGGAGGTTGTGGGCAATGGTTGATAAGGTTGATAAAGTTTATGAGGTTTATGGAGCCTGCCATGTTTGGGCCTGGCGGCGCGAAATAAAAACAACTTGCAGTTTCGATATGAAGCTGGTTGTGCAAGTTGTTTTTTAACGACAATGACCGGGACTCTGTTTCAATTTGCCGGGAAAATCTATCCGGGCGGGTGCATCTTTTCCGCTTTCTTCACCCAGGCGACAAATGCGTCGCCGGCGATGACGGTGCTCATAAACAGGTAGCCTTTGTTCATCTGGTACCGGACGTCTTTTTTGACGGTGCGCAGGAAGGCTTGGTGCCAGGAATAACGCCGTC